>JBEKXR010000161.1:0-7810 GCA_049511935.1 Spirochaetia bacterium
CCCCGCCTTGGCACCGCCGATGCACAGGGCGTATGCGAGAGCGGTCTCGCGCGCCTTGCCCGAGGGATCCTGGGCGATGGCGATGAGGCACGGCACGCCGAAGCCCAGCTCGAACTGCCGGCGCACGGTGTGCCCCGGACCCTTGGGCGCCACCATGGCCACGTCGACGCCGGCCGGAGGCACGATCTGGCCGAAATGGATGTTGAACCCGTGGGCGAAGAGGAGAGTTTTTCCCGGAGTGAGCCCGGGCTGGATGTCGGATTTGTACACCTCACCCTGGAGGTGGTCGGGGATGAGGATCATGATCACGTCGGCCCACTGCACCGCCTTCGCCGTCTCCAGGACCTTCAGCCCCGCTTCGGCTGCCTTCTTGCCGGAGGGGCTGCCCGGGCGCAGGCCCACGACGACCTCGACGCCGGAATCCCGAAGATTGTTCGAGTGCGCGAATCCCTGACTGCCGTACCCAATCACGGCCACCTTTTTCGTCCTGATCCACTCGGACTTGATGTCCTTTTCATAGAAGATGTTCATTCCGGCGCCCCCTTGCACCGCATGGTACATACGCGACCGAAAAAGTCAACAATTCGCTGTTCGGAGGATCAGTTCTCGAGGATCGTGATCTCCACCCGGCGGTTCTTCCTTCTGCCTTCCTCGGTGGAATTGTCCCCGATCGGAGAGTCGGCACCCCTGCCTCGTGCTGTGATCTGGTCCGCCCGGCGGGCCCCCTCCGAGAGAAGAAAGCTTGCCGCGGCGCGCGCGCGCTTCTCCGAGAGAGCCTGGTAGTCCTCTTCCGTGTATCCCGGCGCCCGGGCGGTGAAGCCGGTCACCGCGATGTCCCGCTCCGGGTACTTGCGGAGTATCTCCGCAATGCGGCGAAGCTTCTCCTGCTCGGCGGGCAGGAGCGTGTCAGAATTCGGGGGGAAGTTCACGTTCTCCAGGGTAATGGTCACTCCCTCGTCCGAGGGCGCCACCGTCACTCCCGGCATCTGCTGCGCGTCGAGCTGCTTCTGGATTTCGCCGGCAATCCGCGGCTTGTCCAGGGGGGCTGCGGCGATCAGCCGGCCTTCCGATTCTCCCCTGTACTCCACCTCGTCGCCCGTGTTGAAGGTGAACACGAAATCGAAGCTCTCCGAGTCGAACAGGGGCCGCTTGCCCGCGAGCTCCCACCAGAGCTTCTGTTTCGAGTACCCTGCGACCCGCACGGGGTACCTGCGCGCTCCCCCCTCGGGAGGGGTGCCGACGGGATGGAAGATTTCGTAGTCGACCGCGAAGACCGCGCAGGCGCTCCCCTCCCGGTCCTCGTTGTCGGTGTAAGTGTAGCTCACGGTAATGGGGAAGCCGAAGGGCTTCTCGATGCCGAAGTTCTGCCGAAAGTCGTGCACCTCGCTGCCGGGCGCAGTCCACGTGTCGCCCGGGCGCACGTCTCCTTCAGGGAAGAGAGGGACGTTTCGGACCATGGGCATGAAAAAGGAGGGGTCGATCGTGTAGGCGCCCCTGCCGTCGCGCCAGAACCGGGACTGGTACTCTTCGCTCCAGTCGTAGACGTCCTGCGATCCGTAGGCCCTCTCCGATGTCTGGTACAACACGTCGTGGTTCCCCGAGTCGGCGCGAGTGTCGGAGACCGTGACCGCGATTCTGTCGAGGATGTCGGATTTATGGGAGAACTGCCCGTTCACAAACACCGATTCGTGCACCTGGGACACGATCCGATACTTTTCTCCCCGGGTATACGCAAAGCGAAAGACATCGGCCCGCAGCCCCGGCTGCCCCACGGCAAGGACGGCGAAGCACAGGAACAGAACCCTTCTCATGGTGAACCTTCCTTGACACCGTGCGGTCATTCAACTATCCTCGCAAAAAACAGATGCACCCCGCAAGAGTACCATCCCACGACGAGGTTCTCCAGACATTCCGCCGCGCGGGCTTTGCGTCGCTCACCCCCCTCCAGCGGGGCCTGATTCCGCTCCTGCTGAAGGACAGGGACGCCGTTGCGGAGGTGCCCGAGGGGGCAGGCGCCAGCACGGCGATCGCGGCGCCGCTCGCGCTTGCGCTCCGCGGGGCAGGACCCGCCCTCCGGGCCCTCATCATTCTGCCCAATGCCGAGGATGTGGGGAAGGTGGCCCGGGCGTTCACCCGATTTGCCCGGACGGTCAGGGATGCACCCGCCTTCGTGCCGCTCGGGGAGATCGAGGATGCGCGTCGGGAGCAGCGGCGTCTCGAGCGTGAGGCGACGGTCATCGCGGGCACCGCGGGGCGGGTCATCGACCACATCCGGCGCGGCAGCCTCTCCTTCGGCTCGCTGCAGACCGTCATCGTGCGGGAACCTGCACCCGAGGACCGAGCGGAGTTCGTCAAGGACGTGCAGTTCATCGTCGCGAAATGGACCGAGCGGCCGCGGATCATCCTGCTCGCCCGGCCTCCCCTGGCGGAGGACAACGAGCTGGTCCCCCTGCTGCATCACCCGCTCACAATGGAAGTCCAGGAGAAGGACGGTTCGGAGGCGGCCCTCGGCACGCACGTCGCGATCCTCTCCGACGGCCGGCCCTCGGCGGAGTCCCTGGCGCGGGTGATCCTGGGGATGAGGCTGCCGCCCGTCCTTGCGTTCTATTCTCCGAGGACCGACGGAAGGGAAATGATCGACGTCCTGCGGTCTCGGGGACTGCGGGCGGCTCTCCTGCCCCCGGGGGGACGGCAGCAGCCGGACCGGAGAGAGGCACTCCAGGCCCTCTCGCGGCGCGCACTGGATGTCCTGCTCGTCCCGCTTGCCACCGGCGCGGTGGCCCCGGATGTGGAGGATCTTGCACCCTCCCAGATCGTGTTCCTGGATATCCCGACCGGTCCCCTCCGTTCGCCCGGCGGGATGGTGAAACGCGCGGCAATCATCGCGCTGGGCGAACGGGAGAAGGACCTCGGCAGGCTGCAGGAGGCGATCGGCGTGGCGTTCGAGAGGAAAGAGCTTCCGGATGACGATGCGCTCCTCACGGGAGCGATCGACCGTGTGCTGAGGAGAATACGGGGCGAGGACAAGGCCGAGCTTGCCCGGTTGCGGACGCGGATCCGCAGGCAGGTGCCGCTTCTCCTCCGTCCCCTGTTCATGGCGTCGCTGTTGAAGTCCCAGCTTGCCCTTCCATCGGCTGCGGCGGGACAGCCGCCGCGTACCCCGTCAGGGGTTCGGCAGCGCGGCTCTTCTGCGGTGCTTCCGCAAGGGCCGGCTTCCGAGGTGCCGACTCTCCCGCGGGGTCAGAGGGGACGTTTCGGACGGAGCTCCCCTGAGGCCGGCAGGCCACTCCGGCGGCCGGAGGCGCAGAAGCGGCAGGAGGCGCCGAGGCCGGCGGAGGGGCCGAGGACGCCGCGGGCCGAGCCGCGTGCGGGCGGCGACTACGCTCAGCTCTTCGTGAGCGTCGGGAGGAACCGGCGCGTCTATGCGCGCGACCTTACCGAGCTCTTCACGGAAAAGCTCCAGCTCGCCGCGGGCGACATCGGGGGCGTGCGGGTTTTCGACAAGTACTCGTTTGTGGATATTTCCCGGTCAAGGGCGGAAGAGGCGATCAGCAGGCTCACGGGTCTGGAAGTGAAGGGCCGCCCGATCACGGTGAACTACGCGAAGAAAAAGGAAGAGAAAGAAGCGACGTGATTGAAATGTCACCTCAGCCGCGGACTACCGCGGCATCGGTGACGGCACCGAAATGTCACCTTCGGTGACGGCGGATCTCCTGCCGGGCCGCGCCGGTGCGGGCGGCTGCGAAGTGGAGATCGGCTGCGGGAACGGCCACTTCCTCGCGTCCTACGCGGCGAGCAGGCCCGGCACTCTGCTCATCGGCATCGACATCAAGGCCAGGCGCTGCCGCCGGGCGAGGGAGAAGGCCGAGAAGCGGGGCCTGCGGAACGTGGAGATCCTGCACGGCGCGGCCGAGGTGTTCCTCCGCGACTTTCCGCCCTGTTCCGTGGACGCCTTCCACATCTATTTCCCTGATCCCTGGCCGAAGAGCAGGCACCGCAAACGCCGTTTTTTCACGATGGAAACCCTCCGCACGATGCACGAAAAGCTCCGCGACGGGGGCCGTGTGTACTTCGGAACGGATTTTTTTGATTATTACCTGCAGGCGAAGGTGCTCCTCGCCCTGCACGGAGGATTCCGCCTCAGCGAGGGGCCCGCACCGGAGGCCATCCTCACGTCGATATACGGTCAGCGATTCGTCGAGGCATGCAAGACCATCAGGATATTCTCCGCCGTCCGGCTCCCCTCACCTGATGACCAGGGAGAGCAGGATGAACACCAGGGGAAGGTTCACGGCCACGTCCAGAACAACGAACGCCGCTGAGACCAGCTCGTCGCGCCGAGCGGCTCGTTCGCTTTCTCGAGAGAGGACCTCGGGGTCGCCCGGGAGCAGGACGTCGCCCGCCATCGGGTCATCGGGTTTCCGCAGGCGAACGCCGTTCCCCTCGACCGTGTAACCGCAGAATGCGACCAGCTCGCATTCGCTTCTCCCCAGGCGTCGCATGCCTCCGCGCGGCAGGTCCACCTCGACCCGCGAGATGCCGGGCGGGAGCGTCATCCGCTCTCCCTCGCTCACGATGACCTCTGGATCGCCCCGGTCCCGCGTCCCGCGGATCATCAGGTAGGGTTCCATGTCGGGAAGCAGAGTGGCGCGCCGGCCTCGGACGGCTTCCGCGGAGGCCGGGAAGTATCTGAGGGGCAGGCGGACCACGTCCCTCTGGACCCGCAGGAGCCGCCCCTTCTTCCAGTAGGAGCGGTAGGCGAAGTACAGGGGGAATCCTGGCGGAAGGAACGGGGACAGGGGAGCGAGCCCCGCGGTCAGGGCGAGCAGGGACACGAGACGCTCGGGCAGGGCGAGCAGGGTGAAGGCGAACAGGACCAGGGAGAGTGAGCCAATTGCCACCGAGGGGAGAGTGAAAGTGTTCATGTACTCGTTTCGCTGCCTGCCCCCGCTGATGGCACGAAGGACGAGGCTCTCCTTCGGGCAGTCGTGAATGACCACGAGGAGCCGGGTCCGCCCGTTGTCGCGGAACACTCCCCTGCCTTCCTCGGAGAACAGCGCTCCGCCCACGAATACCGGCGTGCCCTCGGGCAGGGAGAAAATCCTGTTCCAGGGTACGCTGCCCAGGGAGGCGGCAGCGGCCCCGCGGTGTGACAGCGAGACAGGTTCGCTGCTCTCCGTCTCGGGAATGAGGTATACCCGGACATTGCGGAGGTCCGCGGCCACCGAAAAGCGTCCGTTCGTGAGCCAGATCCTGTCGTCACCCTGTATCGCTTCAAGGGTCCCGAAGAAACGGTAGTACCCGACGGGGGCGGAGCGTTCCCGACCGACGACGGCAGGGGTCGCCGTCGGGTAGTGGGACACCAGCGTGACGGTCCTCCGGAACCGCCGCCACTGGCCGCGGGCGAGGAAGGCCCCGAGGGCCGGAAGCACGGCGTAGAACAGGACGGCGATGCCGATGACCAGAAGGAGGTGTCCTGCCATGACGTGTATTGATTAAGCGCGCGCGATCCTTTAGGCTCGACTATATCATGGTAGAAAGAGTTGTCGTAGGCCCGTGGAAGACAAATTGCTACATCTACTCCAGCACGAAAAAGGAGTGCATCATCATCGATCCGGGCGGAAGCGAGTCGGAGATCGCCAGCCGCGTGGATGTCCTGAACATGGTGCCGGTCGGCATCGCGCTCACCCACGGTCACGTTGACCACCTGGCCGCCCTGGGCAAGCTGCGCGACAGCTACGCCGCCCGGGGGTACAAGCTCCCCATCGCGATCAACCCTTCCGACCGCAGGTTCCTCGGCACGGGCGGGAGGGAGACCCACCGGGAGAACCTCGAGTTCCTCGGCCTGGACGAGATGAGCTTTTTCGGGGTGGACGCCGACGAGCTTCCGAAGGCGGACGTGCGGCTGAAGGAGGGAGACCGGGTCTTCGACATGGACCTCGTCGTTCTCGAAACCCCGGGTCACACCCCTGGCAGCGTCTGCTTCTATGCCGAGAAGGAAGGCATCCTCTTCTCGGGTGACACCCTGTTCTTCGACGGCGTGGGCCGCAGCGATCTCCCCGGAGGGAGCGAGAAAAAACTGAAGGAAAGCATCCAGAAAAAGATCGCCGTGCTCCCCCCTGAGACCCGCGTGTTCCCCGGGCATGGACCTTTCACGACGGTCGAGAGGGAAAAACGTGGAAACGTCTATTTCAAGGGAATGATGCAGGAGGTCCGGCCCGTCGCCGTCCAGAGATCTCCTCTCGTGACTCAGAGGGCCTCCGCGGTTCCGCAGAAATCCCTCGCGGGGAGGCCCCTCGGAGCCGCGAAGCGCGCCCTTGTGAAGCGCCCCTCTGCCGCAGGGAAAAAGCCCCTGGTCAAGCGGCCCTCTGCCGCCGGAAAAAAGCCCCTGGGGAAACGGTCCCCGCCGAGGCGGCCCCTTGTCCGCGAGAACCGGCCGAAGGCCGGAGCGCAGGCGCTCGTTCGTCGTCCCGCCGGATCCTCGAAGAACGCCCGCAAGAGACTCGCAGGGACCCATCGAGCGCGGCCGGTATCGAAACGGCAGGCTCGGGCCTTGAGGTCAGCCCCGGCCGCGCGCCGCACCCGGAAACCAGCGCGGGGGAAACGTCCTGTCGCGGTGAAGAAGAGAACCGCGGCCCGGCCGCCTCGGAGAAAGACCGTTCAGGCCACCAGGTCGACGAAGGGGCCCGGCGCCGGCAAGAAAGCCGCCCGGTAGGATTGCCCCGATACGCCCCTCAGGCGGAAGCCACTCGACATATCCATGATCACTGAGTCGATCGAGCTCGCGTCGACGGAGGTCAGAGGTTTCTTCTGCGACAGGTGATCGATGAGAGTATCGAGGATCTTCAGCTTGTACAGCGGGACGCCGTCCTGCAGGCGCGAATCGGGCATCACCTGGATGTGCGTGAAGTTCGCGTAGACGAGCTGGGCCGGCCGCACCGGCATGATCAGGTCACCGGCGTCCGCCTGCGCGTATCGAAGGGCCGTCATGGAGACCATGCCGACGTGCCCTCCTGCCGCGCTCCCTATACCTTGAAGCGCGGCTACCTGTTGCGACGCTCCTCGGAGGACTTGCACTCGATGCAAAGAAGGGCGTAGGGAATTGCCTCCAGCCTCTCGCGCGGTATCTTCTTCGAGCAGCGGGCGCAGAGACCGTACTTCTTGTTCTCAATCCTCGCGAGGGCGGACTCGATGAGCTGCAGGCGGCGCAGCTCCTGCGTGCCCAGCGCCTCCAGGGTCTTGCGGTCGATGTCGTCTGCCGCGATGTCGGCGAGGTCCTTCGGATCCATGTCCTCGATGATGGTGCGAAAATCCTCGCTCTCCGACGCGAGGTTTTTCAATATCTCCTTCTTCAGGGTGACGAGGGAGGTTTTCATTTTTTTGAGGAAAGCATCTTCCATTCGGGTGCCTTTAGGGAAAGCAATCTACGCATAAACAGAGTCACTTGTCAATCCCAATCGTATTTTCAGGCCGGGAAGGGACCGAACAATGTGCCGTCGACCCTTTCCGCCGCCTCGCGCCGCCGCGCGGTGGGGCTGCGGGCTCGCTCTCGTGCATCCCCTTCCGCGCTTGCGCGGAGTTGCACTCGCTCGCCCTCGCGGCTCTCGCCGTCTTGCTTCGCGAGCCAGAATGTCGCCAGGAGCGACCGGGCTGCCGCCCTCCGCACGCCTTCGGCGTGCCACGCATCCGGAGCTAATTGCGCTGCCGCCAACTTTCATTGTGGCAATGACTTACCGATAGGCTGAAGTTTCGTTTACCCCAAGAAACCTTGGGAAAATCAGGTATTTCGTAATCAGCGCTGGTCTTCCTG
>JBEKXR010000162.1:0-7808 GCA_049511935.1 Spirochaetia bacterium
TGGTAGGCGCGGCAGGCGTCCGCGAGGCCGCGGCAGGCGCGAACGAGCTGCGCCAGCTTGAAAGCGCCGTCCGGGGTCCCCGGTCCTTCCACGGGGTCGGGCCAGCAGAAGTTGTCCAGCGCCGCCATCTGCCCGGGATCTCCACCAAGGGACACGTGCGCCCGAACCGCCTCATCCACGGCACACTGCGCCATGTGGTACGCATCGTGGTCGCCGTACCGCGGGCAGATTCCGTGGGTGACAGTGATGCCCCGGGAGGAATCGTGGCGCACGAGCAGGACTGCCCCGTCTGACGGCCCGTCGCGGCGCCGGCCGACGAAAGGCTTCACCACCGACCGAGCCTGCACCTCGTGGTCGTAGCACCTGACCCATTCCTCGCGCGAACAGATGTTGGGATCGCCGATCAGATCCAGCATGACGCGGTGAAGATCGCTCACCCCCAGCTCGTCGACCGGCGCAGCGGCCCTCCCCGCGGCAGGCGGCGACCACTCGGCGCGGAGGTCCATGACCGGAAGGCCCCCGTGGAGGAAATCGAGCCTGAGCATGCCGACCAGCTTCCCTTGTGCGAATACCTCCACGAGCCCGGTGTCGGTGAACTTCCCGACGACCGCCGCCTCCACGTCCCTCAGGCGTGCGAGCCGGAGAAAGGCATCGATGCTGTCTGGAGCAACGGCCAGGCTCATGCGCTCCTGGGATTCGCTCACCAGGATTTCCCACGCGGCAAGGCCCTGGTACTTCAGGGGGCACTTGTCGAGATCGATGGAGACCCCGCCGCTCAGATCCGCCATCTCCCCCAGCGACGAGGAAAGACCCCCGGCCCCGTTGTCCGTGATGCCCCGGTACAGCCCCTGGTCGCGCGCTTCCAGCAGCATGTCGAGCATCTTCTTCTGCGTGATCGGGTCCCCGATCTGCACCGCCGATGTCGGCGATGATTCACTCAGCGCCTCCGAGGAAAAGGTCGCCCCGTGGATTCCATCCTTCCCGATCCTCCCGCCTGTCATGACGGCGAGATCACCCGGGCGCACCTCCTTGCGGCAGGAGTCGCGTCCCCGGATCTTTGCGGGAAGCTCGCCGCCCGTCCCGCAGAATACGAGGGGCTTCCCGAGGTAGCTCTCGTCGAACAGGAAGCCGCCGGCCGCGACGGGAATGCCCGACTGGTTGCCGCCGTCGACGATCCCGCGGTGCACTCCCTCCAGGACCCTTCGGGGGTGCAGGAGGCCCGGGGGAACCTCGGAGGCGGGGGTATCCGGAAACGCGAAGCACAGGACATTCGTGTTGAAGATGGGGCGTGCGCCCAGGCCCGTGCCCATGATGTCCCGGTTCACGCCGACGATACCCGTGATCGCCCCTCCGTACGGGTCCAGGGCGGAAGGTGAGTTGTGCGTCTCCGCCTTGAAGCAGACCAGGGTCTCCCGGTCGAACGCGATCACTCCCGAATTGTCGTGGAACACCGAACGGAGGAAGCCGCGTTTTTTCGCAACTGCTTCGGTCGTCGCGTGGATGTACGTGCGGAAGACGGAATCGATCCGCTCCTCCCGCCCGTCCTCCGTGTAGTGGATGGTCGCGTTGAAAATCTTGTGCTTGCAATGCTCCGACCAGGTCTGGGCGATCATCTCGAGCTCCACGTCCGTGGCACCGGGCGGAAGCCCTCGCGCCGCGCGGGAGGCGGTCACCTTCTCGTCGGCAAAATACCTCTGCGCCGCTTTCATCTCTTCCAGCGAGAGGGCAAGGAGTCTTTCCCGGGAGAGGTCAGTGAGCTGGGGGTCAGAAAGGCCCGCCATGTCGATGACGGCGACGGCCTCCGGGCTCGCCGAGACCGCGTGGGGATACCGCGATGGCGGCCTCGTACCCGCGGTCCATTGCGCCCGCGTGATGCACACTGCGGACTGGACGAGGGGGTTGTAGAAGAACCGCGCAAGCTCATCCGTGTCGACCGATGCGCCGGGGGATATCGCCACCAGGTACTGCACGGCCGTCTGGATGAGGGCTTCGCGGGGCACCCCCCCGGGGAGACACACCCCGAGGGCGTCCCTGGCCGTGAGCGCGACGGGATCCGTCACGCCGGGCCGGGAGGTCACCTCGATGATGAAGTCCCACTCGCCGTGATACGCGTGATCCGCTGCGTGATCGTCCCAGAGCATCTCCTGCGCCACGGAATCACAGAACACTTCCGAGGCGATGTCCGGGGTAAGCGAGAAAATCCCCGCCACGAGACAGACGTCGACGAGCCCGCAGCCGAGTATGCCGGGGGAGAACGCTCTGCGAAGCGACGTGAGAATCCGGTCCGCTCTCCCGTCGCGATAGCGCCGGCGCGTGTAGACCTCCAGGCGGAGGGAAGCCGCTCCGACGCTCGCTTCGGCTCCCGCTTCGGCTCTCGCTTCGGTCATCGGGCACGGTCTTCCTGCCGGCCGAACACGATGGAGAGCAGGCACATGTCGTCCTGGGGCGGCTGCCCTCCCAGGAACTCACGAACGCGGCTGACCAGGGCATCCGCGTCCACGCGCCACGTGTCCTTCTGGATGCGCGCCGCCTCCTCCATGAGCCGGTCCATTCCGAAGCTCGTCTCCCCGTTGCGCGCCTCGATCACCCCGTCACTCACGAAGAGGAAGGCGTCGCCGGAAGCGAACTTGTGGCGGGAGGTCCCGTACTCGTGGTTGGCCACGTGGCCGATGGGAAAGTCCGACTGCGCGAAGAGTAAGGAGGGGATGCCCCCCGTGAGAACGAGAGGCGGCACGTGCGTGCCCGCGGAGGAGAACTCGAAGGTGAGCTTCCCCATGTCGAGGACCCCGAGGAACAGTGTGAGGTAGATTTCCGGGTCGCCCTGGCTGATCTCGGTGATGAAGCTCTGGTTGATCGTCGTGAGCACGGCCCCGGGGGGCTTCACGATGTACTGGCGGTTGAGGAGGATTCGCTTCACCGACGTTTCGATGAGCTTCTTCACGTAGCTCATCACCATCGCCGCGTAGATCCCGTGACCGCAGACGTCTCCCCCGTAGACGCCGAGGCGCATCTCGTCGATCTGGAACACGCCGGTGATATCCCCGCCGAGCTCTTCGCAGGGGATGTAGTCCGTGGTGATCGAGATGCCGGGGTAGCTCTTTCTCTTCTCGGGCAGGAGATTGCGCTGGATCACCTGCGCGAGGGCCAGCTCCCGCTGCACCCTCTGGTTCATCTCCTCCAGCTCGCGCGTGTGCTCGCGAACCTTCCACGCGAGCAGCTTCTTCTCGACGCGAAGGGTTTCGAGCCAGCGCTTGTTCAGGCCCTGGAGCTGGAGGACCGTCCCCGAGAGGATGTTGCGGATCGTCTCGGGGCACTCGTTCAGCAGGAGCGTGAAATCGCCAGCCGCGAGGGAGAGCACCTTCACCGGGGTCAGGGCGACGACGCTCGCCGAATGCCGGGTAGCGTCGACGATGACGGCCATCTCCCCGAAGAAGCTGCCCGGCACCAGCTCCACGATGTCCCGCGGCGCCTCGCCCGGAAGGCTGCGGCGGACCTGCACCCGTCCCTCCACGAGGAGGTACACGCGCTGCGGCGGCTCCGACTGGCGGATGATGGACGTCCCCGCGGCGAACTCTTCGCTCTTCAGCAGGGCGAGCACGCGGCGGAGCTGCACGTCCGTGAGTCCCTGAAGGAGCTTGTTCTCCATGAGGATGGGAAGCAGAGAATCGTCCATGATCGTGAAGCCAGAATCCCCCGGGTTTCTCCGTGATGTCAAGTCCGCGACCTGCGGTACGTGTCCGGCGGGCGTCCGGAGGCGTGTCCGGCGGCGTGTCGGGCGGCGCACCCCGCGGCGGTGTGAATCACCGCGTTCCTTGACCAGGCATGCTCGGCCCCGTATCTTGGTGCTGATGGCGGACATACTGGTCTTCGGAGCGCATCCCGACGACGCCGAGTTCGGAATGGGCGCAAGCATGGTGAAGTTCGTGCGCTCGGGGGCCACCGTGGCCCTGTGCGTGCTCACGCGTGGAGAATCCGGCACGTTCGGAACCCCCGAGCAGCGCGAGCGCGAGATGAAGACCGCGGCAGAAAAGCTGGGCGGCGAGCTGGAGATCCTCTCGTACCGCGACTGCCAGGTCTTCGACACCTTCGAGGCGAGGGTGCGGCTCGCGGAGGTCGTGCGCAGGTTCCGCCCGAAGATCGTCTTCGCCCCGTATCACACCAATCCCAGCTACCACAAGGACGGCGCGGCGCATCCCGACCACACGGCGACTGGGACGATCGTCCGCTCGGCGCTCCGCTACGCCCGGTTCGCAGGGCTGAAAGAGGCGAAGGGCGAGCCGTGGAACGCCGAACACCTGCTGTACTACATGATCCCGAGGGGTCGAACGCCGAGCCTGTTGAATGATGTGACGAAGTACATGGACGAATGGCAGTCAATCGCGAGCTGCCACACCTCGCAGCTGAACCTGCGCGACGGGAAGGTACTGCAGAATCTCCGACGCTTCCGTGAATCCTACGGCAACCTGCTCGGCGTGGAGTGCGCGGAGGGATTCGTCTCCGAGGAGCCGATCACCTTCAACCTCGGCATGTTCCTGAATCAGGACAGCGGGTAGACCAGCATCCCCGCCCTCCCCACGTCGGTGAATGAGATCTCCTCCCAGGGAATCACGAGGAACGTCCCCCACTTCACGAAGTCGGTATAGCGGAAGCCCTGGGGCAGACGGGGAAGAGCCATCGCGCGCGGGGCGCTGCCCGATTCTGCGCTCAGAACGCGGCCGTCCGGCAGCAGGGCGAGCAGCTTCCCTTCCTCCTCGAACATGGGGACGGCGACCGCCGTTTCACTCTCCTTCCGTGAGCGGTAGTTGCGCTTGACCGGGCTGTCCCGCGAACGGAGAGAAAACTGGATCGATCCTCCCTGGGGAAGCGCCGGCATCTCCGCCAGGCACGAGGCGAAAAAGGAGGCCAGTGTCGAAGGCACGGAGGGGCCCTCGATGGCAGGCACGCCGAGGGCCGCGAGAAACGTATCCCGATCGGCCGGCTCCTCTGCCTTCACATCTGCATGATAGCGGGTGTACTGGAACCGGGTCTCCGAGGCGTCGGTGTACTTCCACTCGAAATCGAAGCTGTTCTCCGATTCGGTCGCGAAGCCGACCGCTTCCCAGTCGGGGTTCATCCTCTGGAACGGCGGGATGAGAAAGGAATAATCGGACTGCCGGGGCGCGTACGACACGAGGCTGATCCCGCTCAGCGACAGGTCCTGCGGCCGTGCGTCGTTGAGAAGTGCGTTGAAATAGAGATGAATGGCGAGCGATCCCTGCCGCGGGACCAGCGTGGTGATCGTGCGTTGCCCGAATATGAGAGGATCGGCATGGTAATCGAACGTGATTTTCCCCGCTGGATCGCGTCCGACGGTCACGAGCCCCGACCCGTTCACACCGCAGTACAGTGTGCCGTCCAGATAGGCCATGTCGGCCACGCGTGACTGTACCGTCCAGGGCCTCCGAGCCACGGGCGCAGCCGCGGCTGGATCCGCGACGGGCTGGAACGTGCCCGATTGGAGAAACAGCCAGGCGGCACCGTTCGCGGCAGCGGGGCCCGGCGCCCGGCCCGAGCAGCCGGCGAGGGCCGCCAGCAGCCCGAGGATCAGTACGCCCGGCCGAAGACCGCGATGTCTCGAGCGCTCTTTCCGCAGACCACGCACGGAGCACCTCCCGTGTCCTTCCTGTCGAGTGGGAGCAGCCGGATCGTGGCCTTTGTTTCCTCCTTCACCCGGGCTTCGCACGCGGCATCGCCGCACCAGCCCGCCTCCACGAATCCGCCCGGTTCGTCAAGGAGCCTTCCGAGCTCTGCGTAGTCGCGCGCGCGGAAGGTGTTGTCCGTTCTGAACTTCAGCGCGCGCTGGTACAGGGAGGTCTGGATGGACTGCAGGAGCGTGCGCAGGGTGACTCCCGCCTCTGCCACGGGAATGAAGGCTTTCTCTCCCGTGTCGCGGCGCACGGCCACGACCTGGCCCTTCTCCATGTCGCGCGGGCCGACCTCCAGGCGCACCGGTATCCCCTGGACCTCGTACTCGGAGAACTTCCAGCCCGGGGTGTTCTGGTCGTCCTCATCGAGAAGCACCCGGAAATCGGGCGCGAGGGCGTCCCGCAGCATCCGCGCAAACGCCACCACCGCGTCCTTGGTCTCGTTCTTGAAAATGGGAACGATGACGACCTCGATGGGCGCGAGCCGGGGCGGGAGGACCAGCCCCTTGTCGTCGGAATGCGCCATGATGATCGCCCCGATAAGACGCGTGGACACCCCCCAGGAGGTGGCCCAGACGTAATCGAGTGTCTTGTCCTTCGTCTGGAAGGTGACGTCGAAGGCCTTTGCGAAATTCTGTCCCAGGTAGTGGGAGGTGCCGGCCTGCAGCGACTTCCTGTCCTGCATCAGGGCCTCAATGCAGTATGTGCGCACCGCGCCGGCGAATTTTTCCGAGTCGGTTTTCACGCCGTGGAGGACGGGAATCGCCATGAACTCCTCCGCGAAGGTGCGGTAGACCCCGAGCATCCGCAGGGTCTCCTCCTCGGCCTCCGCGGCCGTGGCGTGGGCAGTGTGGCCTTCCTGCCAGAGGAACTCGGTGGTGCGGAGGAACAGCCGCGTGCGCTTCTCCCAGCGGATGATGTTGCACCACTGGTTGATGAGAATCGGAAGGTCGCGGTAGGACTGGATCCACTTCTTGTACATGCTCCAGATGATGGTCTCCGAGGTGGGACGGATCACGAGGGGCTCCTCGAGCTTCTCCCCTCCCGCGTGCGTCACAACGGCCAGCTCGGGCGCGAATCCCTCGACGTGCTCGGCCTCTTTCTTGATGAAGCTCTCGGGAATGAGGAGGGGGAAGTACGCGTTGACGTGCCCGGTCGCCTTGAACAGGCCGTCAAGGCCCTGCTGGATGCGTTCCCACAGCGCATAGCCGCGCGGCCTGACGACCATGCAGCCCTTCACCGGCGCGTAGTCGGCGAGCCTCGCGTTGATGACGATGTCGATGTACCACTGCGAATAGTCTGTTGCCCGGGGGGTGATTTTCTGTGCCATGCCCGCCTCTGTGTGTGTGCGGCATTCTACGGGCGAGGCAGACCGTTGTCAACGTGCCGCGGTAAATGCCACGGGGTACCGCGGTCACAAATGCCACCGAATACGGTGGCCGCGGTACTCCGTGACATTTGTGGCCGCGTTACTTCGGGCGGGCGGTCTCCACCATGTAGCGGATGTTGCTCCCCCGCATGTCCTGTTCTTCCTTCTGGACGATGAACACCAGCGAGGCGCCGTCGGGAGCGAGGATGATCTGCTTGATATGGTAGGCCTTCACGCCGCTGCGTGTGAAGCTCGGGTCCCCCACCGCGAGGGAACGGCTCGTCCCGTCCTTCCCGGTGATGGCGATCGATATGCTGAAGGAGGCCCCGGCCGCCGCGGCTGCCTGCGTCAGGGCGATCTTGTAGGACCGCCCGGACTGGAAATCCCTGAACTCCAGGGTGTCGGCAGCCTGCGCCCCGTCGAGAAGGACGTACAGGAGCCGGCCCGTGGCAAGATGGTCGATGCGAAGCTGTTTCGTACGGGATAGACCGTCGGAGAGGGCATTCAGCAGAGCGCCGAGGCCGATCGCACCGGGATCTACCGGCTGTGAGCCGGAGAACCGTTTCGTCCCGTTCGTGGCAAATGCGTTTGCCGGAACGTCGACAATGTAAGTGTCGGCCCAGGCGGTGGAGTCCTTCTCGGCGATCCCGAACTGTCCGAACATGAAATACCGTGCGTCCTTTGAGAAGCCGAGATTGACGAACTGGGCCACGTCGCCCGCGGAAGCGGCAAGCGCTGCCAGGAGGAACAATACC
>JBEKXR010000163.1:0-7776 GCA_049511935.1 Spirochaetia bacterium
GGGGATGTATCTCACCCAGTTCTTCGCCCCTTCGTTCGATGACGCCAAGAGCGCCGAGCTCTTCCGCTCCATCCTTTCCCCTGCGACGGGGTACACGTGGCACGGCCGGGTGGAAAAGATCGGCTCGGATCGTTTGCTCATGATCTCCAAGGTGTGGGTGCTCCCGCTCGGCGACGTCCCCGGCGCTCCGCCGAAGGCCTACTGCGCCGTCTGCCTCGACATGACCGACGAGCACCGGCACCTCCTGCAGAGCACATTCACCAGTCTCCTCCAAGCCGCGCGGTTGAAGGACAATGATACCGGCAACCACATCGAACGGGTAAACAGGTACTCGAAGTCGATGGCCGCCGACCTGCTGGACCGCCCGGGCGGTCCGCCCGTGGACCGGGAGTTCGTGGAGAGCATCGGCCTCGTCGCGGCCCTGCACGACGTGGGCAAGATCGGCACTCCCGATGACATTCTCAGCAAGTCCGGACAGCTGGAGGCCTGGGAATGGAACGTGATGAAGCAGCACACCATCAACGGCGCCTACATCCTCTCCACGTACCCGAATCCCATGGCGCGGGAGATTGCCCTGCGCCACCACGAGAGGTGGGACGGCACGGGCTACCCCCACGGATGGGGCCAGGACCTCATTCCGCTCTCGGCTCGTATCGTGGCGGTGGCGGATGTCTATGACGCGCTGCGGATGCGGAGAAACTACAAGGAAGCCTATTCGCACGAGCAGACAGTGGAGAACATCACCGGGGAACGCGGGACGCACTTCGATCCCTACCTGATCGACAGGTTCGTCGAGACTGCGGACAATTTCCGTGAGATCTTCAGCGAGATGGCCGATGCCTAGACCGGCACTGGCAAGTCCTTCTGATCCCCCGGGTATGGACGGTATTCAAGTGGAAGAAGTCCCAGAACCGGGAGGCTTCATGAGCTCATCCAGCTTGGGCAAGGTCTGGGGCGATGCGGCTGCGGCCGCGCGGTTCTCCTCCTGGATCGCCGCGTACACCTCCCGGCGGTAGACCTTGACCTGGGACGGGGCCTTGATGCCCAGCTTGACCTGGTCGCCCTTGATGTCGACCACGGAGATCTCCACCTGGTCGCCCACCATGATGCTTTCGCCGATGCGGCGGGCGAGGATCAGCATGAAGTTTCCCGCGCCGCCGGAGGCGAATTGGGCGCCGCCGGGGGCGAATTGGGCGCCGCCGGAGACGGATTTGTCCTCGCTTGCGCCATCTCCTCCAGGATGCCGTGCCGGACTCCCCATCGGGGATTCGTGCTGATCGACTGCCGCGCCACGTGCGTGCGCCTGTTCATGATGAGGGGGCCCTGGAGATTGGCCGTCATCCTCTGTGCCGTCTGGGGGATCGTCACGATGGAGAAGACGAGAATGTCATCGCTGCCGGCGATCCCGATCTCCTCCAGCTCCGCCGGGTCCACGTCCGGGGTGTAGTCGGGCCGGAAGAACTTCGGGTCGATGAGGACGAAGGCCACCTCGACGCGCTCGACAGACTGCAGCCAGTAGAATGGTTGCTGGGTCGCGTCCAGGAGAACGAAGTCCCGCAGATCCTCGAACCCGAACAGCCCCCGGGGGAAGCTGACCCGCTGCCGGTCCTCGATCTCGATCTCGCCGTAGGCCTTTGTTCGTACCTTCATTGACTACCTCAGGAAGTCGAGCAGCTTCGGCCGGTTGAGGACCCGGGCGGTCGAGGAGAGGGCGGCTTCGTGCGTCGTCTCCAGCGTCCGCAGCTGGGTGATCGCATCCGCCATGTCGAGGTCCCGTTCCTGCGAGTCGAAGCGGACCATCTCGGGCTGCTGGAAATCCAGCCTCTTCGCCACGGTGTCCAACCTCGAATCCCGGGCGCCGACGGCACCCAGCACACCCGCAAGATTCGTGATTGAGTCTTCCAGGCCGCGCAGCCCGGCGCTGCCCACCTTCTCCGTCGATCCCTCGAAGAGGGCATTGCGGAGATTGATCACCATGTCGAAAATCGAACCGCCGAACACGCGTGCGCTCGGGGAGACGTTCAGCGGGGGACGGCTGCCGCCGGCCGCGAGTATCCCGAGATCCTGGAGCACCGTTCCGCCCCCGAGGTCCTCGGCCCAGACCTGGTGCGGCAGCGTCGTCTCCAGCACCAGGGAGTTGGTGACGGAGTCCACCCGCGCCCGAATGGGCGCATTGGCGTCATTGATCTTTGCCGCGATCGCGGACACCGTGTCCCCCGGGGCGAGGCGGATCTCGGCCCCGTCGACGCGGATGGTGGAATTGGTCTGAACCCGGTACTGGCTTGCATCGACGGTGGAATAGATCTGCTGCTGCTCCGCCCAGAAGGCGACATTCCCCGGAAGATTCACCTCGACCTCCGAGCCCTCCGAGATCTCCGCGGCGCTCGTCCCGATGTTGCCGAGGTAGTCGATCGACACGACCATGTCGGCGCTGCCGCCGGGCACCCTGCCCATCGTGGTGCGGAACGGGGTCGTCTTCGCCTGCGATCCGGCGAACAGGGAGTTGCCTTTCTGGTCCTTCGAATTGGCGATGACGAGCAGCTCGTCGAGAAGCTGGTTCACCTCGTCGCCGATATACCCCATCTGCGCCCGGTCCAGCGTGCCGTTGGCGCCCTGCACTCCGAGCTCCCGGATCCGCTGGAGGATGTCCATTCCGCTGCGGAGGTTTCCCTCCACGCTGGAAAGCGTGCTGCGAACGTCCTGGATGTTCTTCCCGTAGCGCTCCAGTCGTGTGACCTCGGACTGGAAACGCGTGGAGCGGGCCGCGGCCAGCGGGTCGTCGCGCAGGTCCTTGATCCGGGACTGCGCCCCGATCTTGTTCGTCATCTGGTTCATGTCGAACTCGCGCAGCCGCTGGTAGTAGCTGCTGTCCAGGGCCGGCATCTGTGAGCTGATTCTCTTCATGTTCCGTCCTTATACGCCCATCCTGTTGATGATGATGTTCAGGAGACCGTCGAATGTGGTCACGAAGCGCGCGATGGCCGCGTATCCGTTCTGGTAGGTGATCATCGCGGACAGCTCCTCGTCCACGTTCACTCCGGAGATCGACTCGCGCATGTCCGTGAGGTCCTTCATCACCAGCTTGGTGGTGTCCATGCTGCGGCTGGCTTCTTCACCCTTCAGCCCGATGCCGGCAACCCGGTCGGCGAAGTAGCTGTCGAAAGTGGAAGTGACCCCGACCATGACCGGCGTCGTGCGAAGCTGCGCGATGGCAAGCGCGGCCGTCCCGTCTCCGACCCCGGCCGACTTCCCGTCGACCCCGGAGGCCGCCGCGACGGACCCCGGGTCCAGGGCGAGCTTCGGGTTCACCTCGATCCAGCCCGCAGGGTGCGCGAGAGGGGCCACGGCGAATTGCGCCGCGGGATTGTTCCCCGCGGGGTCTGCCTGTCGGAGGGCCTGCACCGCGTCGGCCTTCTGCCAGGTATATGCCCCGGCGGGGCCGGATGCATTGAGAATGCCGCTATACCCGACGAGGAACTGGCCGGAATCCTCAAGCCCCCGGATGACGAAATCGGGGTTCCCCGTGTCTGCCGCCGGGGTGGCCTTCAGGGAGAGCTTTCCCTCCGAGTTCAGCCGGGCAACGACCTCGGCGCCCGACAGGTTGATCCTGGTGACGAGGTCCTCCACCGTGTCGGTGGGCCGGTAGTCCACGGTGACGTTCGCCTGGCGGCCCGGAAGAGTGATGGTGCCGGCGAGTCCTATCTGTTCCTTGGCCTGGAGCGTGTTCGTGCCGGTGACCCGGAAGACCCACGTCGAATCGAAGGCGCCGGTGCCCTTGGAGTCATAGTTTCCCGACACGTTCGTGACGAAGGGCCGCTCCACGAAAAAGTCCGTCCCCTTCTCCCCGTTCAGACCGAAGCCCTGGCGATGCACTTCGTTCACGAGGTCGGTGAAGTTCACCGCGAGCAGGTCGAGGCTCTGGATCTCCTGCCGCGCATCCCCGTCGCGCATCTCCTGCAGCGCGGCGATCTTGCCGCCGCGGAAGATGGCCGCCTGCCGCGTGCCCTGCCAGATCGGCACCGAGTAGCCCTCGTTCGCCTTGTCCGCCTGAAGGGCGATCTGCTCGTGGTGGGCGCCCTGCACGATGTGCACTCCCCCGGTCGTCACGACGAACTCGCCCGCTGGATCATTTGTGCGGGTCGTGATGTCGATCAGCGAGGAGAGCTGGCCCACCAGGAGGTCCCGCCGATCCAGCAGGTCGTTCGGGTTGTCCCCGAGGGCCTGCGACTTCACGATCTGTCTGTTGAGGCCGGCGATCTGCTTCGTGAGCTCGTTCACCTGCGTCACCGAGCCCTGGATGTCCCCCTCCAGCATGTCGCGCACCGCCTTCAGACCGCGGTAGCGTGAGTGGATACCGTCGACGAGCGCCTTTCCCGTCTCCAGCACGGACCTTCGTGACGCGATCTCCGTCGGGTTCAGCGACAGGTCCTGCCAGGAGCTCCAGAACTTGTCCAGCAGCGCGCGCACCGAGTGATCGGTGGGCTCGTTGTACACCTGCTCCATCATGAGGATGTACTTGTCGCGGGAGTCCCAGTATCCCTGCACGTTCTGCTCGGAGACGATGCGGCCCTCAAGGAGCATGTCCTTGATGCGCTCGATGCGGGACACGTCCACGCCCTGGCCGATCTGGCCCGGTGTCTCCTCGCGGTTCAACTGCGGCTCGTACAACGGGGGTGAGGCGACCATCTCCACGCGCTGACGGCTGTACCCCTCCACGGACGCGTTGGACATGTTGTGCCCGATGGTCTGGAGGCCCTGCGTGGTGGCGACGAGACCCCGCTTGCCGAGCTCGATGGGTGCGAAAGTGGACTGCACGGCGTCCTCCTACAGTTTCCGATCGACCAGGACCGCGCCGCTCACGCTGCTCGGCGTGCCCCGGCGTGTGTAGATCTTGCCCTTGCGATAGGGAAAGACCTGCTCGAGGATCCTGTTCAGCGTGAAGGCGAGGGCCTCCGCGGAGTAGCGCATCCGGCCGGTCGACGTCTTCAGCCGCACGACGGACATGCGCAGGGCGCGCCAGCTCTCTTCCATTTCCGATCGGAGCAGGTCCGGCAGCGCCGGCAGGATCGCGGACATCGTGGTCTCGAGCGGCAGGTCCATCGCCTCGCGCACCGCCGCGAACGCCTCGTCGCGCGCCGCATCGGCAAGCACCACGGCCTGGGAGGAGCGCTCGATGTTCTCCGCGAGGGAGAGGCTCGGTCCCCAGCTCTTCTGCTGGAAGGAGTCCCGCAGCCGTTCCACCTCCTGCCCGAGGTCGGCAAAAAGGTCCGCTTCGCGGTCGATCCGGTCCTTCAGTGTCCGCACGAGGGCATTCTTCGGCTCATCCATGGCTCGTCACCTCTCTTCTCAGTTCCTTCCTTCAATGTCGGAAGAACTTTCCTTCCCATGAGATCGGCAATCTGCTATCTTCTCTTCGGAGGACAGGCATGACCACGGACAAGGACTTGATCATCATCGGCGCGGGAGGGGCGGGGTTGTCCGCCGCCCAGTACGGCGCACGGGGAAACCTGCGCACCCTCGTCCTGGAGGAAGTGTCCTCGGGAGGCCAGGCCCTCCTTATCGACGGCCTGGAGAACTATCCCGGATTCCCCGACCCGATCAATGGCTACGACTTCACCCAGAAGATGGAGGAACAGGCGCGCAAGTTCGGCGCGGAGTTCGAGAACTCCGGCGTGACCGCGATCGCGCGGGACGGGCACATTTTCAAGGTCGAAACGGACAAGGGGACCCTCACCGCCCCCGCGGTCATCCTTGCCACCGGCGCGGTGCACAAGAGCCTCGGCGTCCCCGGGGAGGCAGAGCTGGCGGGCCACGGCGTATCCTACTGCGCGACCTGCGACGGCCCCTTCTTCAAGGCCAAGCGGATGCTCGTCGTCGGAGGGGGGGACGCTGCCTGCGACGAGGCCATGTACCTCGCCAACCTCGCCTCGGGGATCCTCATGATCCATCGACGAGATAAGTTCCGGGCGCAGAAATCCCTCGCCGCGCGGGTTCTCGCCAATCCGAAGATCGAGGTCCGGTTCAACACGGAGCTTCGGAAGATCGACGGGGACAGCGTGGTGACGAAGGTGCGCCTCTTCGACAATGTCCGCGAGCGCGAGTGCGAAGAGCAGGTCGCGGCGGTCTTCGTGTTCATCGGCTCCGATCCGAAGAGCGCACTCGCTTCCTCTCTCGGTGTTCCCCTGGACAACGTGGGGTACGTGAAGACGAACGACCGCATGGAGACATCAGTCCCCGGTCTGTATGCTGTGGGGGACGTGCGGGCCACTCCATTCCGGCAGCTCGTGGTCGCCGCGGCCGAAGGTGCCATCGCCGCGCACGCCGCGGGGCAGTACATCGACGAGCTGAAGGGAGAGAAATACCTCTGAGCTCCGGGGAATCGGCCTTTCGGCTCATCGTCCACCCCCGGATGGAGGGCCGGCGGGACATGGCGATCGACGAGGCACTCGCGGAGGCGGTCGGAAAAGGCGCAAGTCCGCCGGTCATACGGTTGTATGGCTTTTCCCCGCCGACGCTCTCCCTGGGGAGGTTTCAAAAGGCCAGGGGCCAGTACTCGGCACGGCAGCTTGCGCGTGACGGGGTGACCCTCGTCCGCCGCCCCACCGGAGGGCATGCGGTTCTCCACGACGACGAGCTGACCTACTCCGTGGCGCTCTCCAAGGAGAGCGGGCCGCTCATCGGCGGGGCACGGAAACGGGAAGTCTACCTGTTCATCGCGCGGATTCTTCTGCACGGCCTTGCCAACCTCGGGATCACCGGGACCATCAACGCGGCGCAGCGCGGTGACGTCCACAACCCGGATTGTTTCGGGTCCGCGGGAGAATACGAGATTGCCGGAGCCGCAGGGAGGAAGCTCATCGGGAGCGCACAGATGACCACCCGCCTCGCGATCCTCCAGCACGGCTCGATCCCTCTGCAGAATCCCGGCCGGCGGGTGTTCCGCTATCTCGAGGCGGCGCAGCCCCTCGACTCGCATTCGCCCTCCTGCCTGAACGAGGAGGCAGGCCGGTCGCTCACCTTCGAAGAGGTGCGCGACGCCTTCGCCCGCGCGTTCCGGGAGCTTCTTGGCGCACGGGATTCGGACCTGTTTCCAGCGGAGCGCGAGAGTGCGGAGCGCATCCAGCGGGAGAAGTACGAAACGGACGCCTGGAACCTCGCATGTTGAACACGGGTCGGGCCGTGCTCTGCGCGGCTCTCCTTCTGCTCGCGCCGCGGGGAGCGTCGGCGCTGAGCTTCCGCGACCCGGGAGACCCGGCTGACCTCGCGGCCCGGATCGCGGAGGCGATGACGGACGATGAGCTGCTGGGACAGGTTTTCTTCCTCGGGTGGCAGGGAGTGGGTCCGTCCGCGGACATCCTGCGCTGGATCGGGATCCGCGAGATCGGCGGGGTGAAGATCTTTCCGCGCAACGTCTCCGACCTCCAGTCGCTGGCCCGGGACGTCGTGGGGATGCAGAAGCTGGCGGCGCGAGGCAGATTCGGCATTCCGCTTTTCGTCGCCACCGACCAGGAAGGCGGCTGGGTACGGCAGATCAAGGATGAGACGTCGGTCTCTCCGGGCAACCTCGCCCTGGGCGCCTCCGGAGTTCCCGGCGACGCGTATCGCACCGGCTACTACCTCGGCCGCGAGCTGGCCGCCCTGGGCATCAACATGGATTTCGCACCCACGGCCGACGTGTATTCCAACCCCGAGGCGAGCGTGATCGGTCCGCGCTCCTTTGGATCGGACCCGTCCACGACCGGCCTGCTCTCCGCCGCTTTCGCTCGCGGAATGGAG
>JBEKXR010000164.1:0-7767 GCA_049511935.1 Spirochaetia bacterium
CACTGCCCTGCGTGCAAGGGCGTGACCCAGCATTCGAACTCCCTCCGCACTCTCAAGCACGCGGACAAGTGCCCGGTGTGCAGCACCGTGTTCGACGCCGGGTTCGACACAAGCATCGAAGTGAGCTTCGGCGTGAATCCCGCCATCATCAAGCCCGCGGACGTCGATGATTTTGCAAAGGTGATCGCCAACTTCGACCTGGAGCCGGGGATCAACATCGAGCTGGAACGGGGCGAGAGCCATTACCTGAAAACCGATCTCAAGGAAGGCAATTACTTCATCCTGATCTGCGGCGAGAAAAAGGCGCTCAACCTCGTCGTCGTGTCGGGAAGATCGACCGAGACGCAGAAAGTCTCGTTTGAGTACAGGGACAACCTCCCCCTGCTCACCATTGCCGTCGCGAAGGAAGGTCCTGCGGAGCTCGTGATCGTGAACAAGGAGCGCGGAAAGAAGGTCATGACCTTCGCGCGCCTGGGGCCGCAGCGATGGCCCAGTGCCGCGGTGGTTTCCAGCCTCCAGGATTTCCGGGACCTCTTCTCCTCCGAGATGCTCTCCCTGAACGAAACTTTTTCGATCGAGAACCTGGGATTTCTCTTCACCGACCTCAAGGGCTCCACGGAGATGTACGAGCGGCTGGGCGATGCCGTCATGGCCGTATTCACCGACCCTCAGGATGCGCTTCGGACCGCCGTGGGAATGATCGAGGCGTTCGACGACCTTGAAACGGCGGCCAAGCATGAGCGCATCGACTATTTCGGTACAACGGTGAACATCGCCGCGCGCGTGCAGGGACTTTCCGACGGCCGGGACGTGATGGCCACCGGGGCGATTTTCGGCGAGAGCAACGCGGCGGAGTTCCTTCGCGGGAAGGGGTGGTCGAGCGAGCCCTTCACCACCAGCCTCAAGGGCCTGAAGTCCAGCTACCAGGTGCACAAGCTGCACGCGCCGAACGCCTGAGGCTTGTTTCAGCGGCCGCGGCACGGCCCCGAGGCTGTTCAGCCTTCCCAGGTTGCCGAATACTCGGTGAGCTCGTCCGGCAGGGGAAACGAGGGGGGGCGCACCACCCATCGACCCGCGAGGCCCTGTTCGCGGGCGGCAAGCTCGAAATGGGACATGGCGATCCCGCTGTCGACGCGCTGGAGGTCCTCGATCCCCATGAGGATCCTGGAAATGCGCGGCGGGTAGCCGGGCGTGCGACGGATGAAAAAATGCCATGAGGCGCCGCTCCTGACGACCCTCCATGGCTGCCGGTTCGAGGCGGAGGGGGCCCCGCGGACCATCTCCAGCGGCGAGGCATACGCGCCCGCGGCTTCCCGGGCGAGCGGGACATCGAAGCCTCCGTCGTGGAAGAGCACCTCCCAAGCCTTCCTCCTGCTTCCCCCGGCCCTCCGCCGGAAGAGACCGTCCCGGGCGTCTTCCAGGTCGAGGATCCGGCCCACCGCCGCGACCGAGGGGATGCGCTCGCCCGGGGCGGCACCGATGCGGCGGGAGAAACTGCCGCGCGTGAAAAAGCCGCCGAGCCAGCACGTGCCCAGGCCGAGATCCGTTGCCTTCAGGATCAGCCTCTCCATGGCGTAGCCGAAGTCTTCGAGGTACATCCCGCGCGGCTCGGCGGCTCCGATGATGAACGCGGTCGCCCCCCGGATTGTTCCGTACGTGCCGAGGCGCTTGAGCGCGGCGCTGTCCTCCGCGGTCGCGGCAGCAATGAGAAACCGCAGCCGGGAACCAAACGGTCCCGTGCGCATCGCCGCGGCAGCTTCCGCGAGGTTTCTTCGGGCACCCTCCCCGATGGGCTCCCCTGAGAAGGTACGGCAGGAGAACCGGCGCGTGATCGTCCCGACAACGGAAGTCGACGTGGTCATGGTCGTCTGCCTCGTTCGAGGTATCCGTGTTGCCGCGCGGCGCGCGGACGGTCTAAGCTCGCTGTTCGAGCATCCGGACTTCGGCCAAGGAGGCACGGCGTGGTCACCGGTTCCTTCGAGCTGCTCTCCCCCGACCGCGCTTTGAGGGCGGCGGAAGCGGCGCACGGATTTGAGCTTGACGGCACCATGGAGTCGTACCCCAGCTACGTCAACCGTGTCTACGGCATGCGTGCGCTGTCGGGCGAGCGCTGGGTGGCGAAGTTCTACCGTCCGGGAAGGTGGACGGCGGAGGCGATCCTCGACGAGCACCGGTTCCTCATCGACTGCGCCGCCGCGGAGATCCCCGTGGTAGCGCCGATTCCCGGGCTCGACGGTCGGACCCTCCACGAGCTCGAGGCACGGGAGGACGGCGCGCAGGAATCGTTCCGCTTCGCGGTGTTCCCCAGGTCGGGAGGCCGCAGCTTCGAGCCGGAATCACCGGACGCGCTCGTCCGGCTCGGCTCACTCCTCGGCCGCTGCCACGCCGTGGGAGCGCGTGGTGCGGCGCCGCACCGCGTGCGCTGCGCGCCCGTTCCCCTCACGGCCTCGTATGTCGAAGAGCTGCTCTCCGAGGACCTGGTCCACCCGGACTGCGTGGAGGAGTTTTCCGCGGCGTGCCGCGGGACTCTCGCCGTGATCGATCCCCTTTTCCGCGATGCGCCCGTGCAGAGGATCCATGGCGACTGCCACCGCGGCAACGTCATCGACCGGCCGGGCGAGGGTCTTGCCCTCATCGATTTCGATGACATGATGAGCGGCCCTCCGGTCCAGGACCTCTGGCTCGTTCTGCCCGACCACGCCGAGCGCAGCACGCGGGAGCTCTCCGCCCTCCTGGAAGGATACGAGCGTTTCCAGGCCTTCGACCGCTCGACGCTCCGTCTCATCGAGCCGCTGCGCTTCATGCGCATGATCTACTTCCTGGCATGGCGGGCGCGGCAGCGGAACGACTACTGGTTCCGGGGGAGCTTTCCCGACTGGGGTAACGAGGCCTTCTGGATCAAGGAGACCGAGGACCTCAAGGACCAGGCCGCCGCGGTACTCCGCGGATTTTAGCGCCATGGTGCGTGCCTCCCTCGACGCATAGCCTTCCCCGCTGCTCACACGACGTGCAGGGCGATCCCGAGGTTCCTCACGATCTCCACGTATTCGAGCGAGATGCCCGGATCGGTGACGATGGCGTCGAAGTCCCGCAGGTCGGCGAACCATGCCGGGGTGACGCGGCCGAACTTTCGCGAATCGGCGAGGAGGATCCGGGTCCGGGAGCTGGCCACCGCGGCCTTCTTCAGCTCAGCTTCAGATGAGTCGATGCAGGTGACCCCGAGAGACTCGCTGGCGCCTCCCGCGGACAGGAAGGCCTTGTTCGCCCGGTAGCGCCGCACGAGGCTCACCCCTTCGGGGCTCTGGCAGACGAGCGTCTCGTCCTGCAGGGCGCCGCCGGCGAGCACGACGGCGCGGGCAGGATGCCGGCCCGCCTCGAGGGCGATGTTCAAAGCGAAGCAGAGGATGGTGACGGGGAGCTCGGCCGGGATGCTGCGCGTGAGCCACTCCGTGGTCGCGCCGGAATCGATGATCACGACGTCTCCCGCTTCGAGCAGAGAGGCGGCCTTCTGGCCGATGCGCATCTTTTCCTCGGCGCCCGGGCTTCGTGGGTCGGAGAGAGAAAAGCCCCGGGAGAACCCGCGCGGAGAACTGTCTGCCTCACCGTACGCGGGAATGGCCCCCGCATGGACGAGCCTCACGCGTCCAGTCGAAGACAACAGCTCCAGATCCCGCCTGATGGTCATCTCCGAGACATCCAGGGCCGCGGCAAGGTCCCTGATGGACGCGCCGTCAGTCGATCGCAAAAAATCGAGTATGAGGACGATCCTGTCCTGTCTCTTCCTGGAAGGCACGAGCTGAGCTCCCAAATGTAAAATGCTATACAAATAAGTGTTACATTGCAACATTATTCTCAATAAATTGCAAAATTTGACAAACATTTCCTTGACACTTGAGATAATTCTTTCAATAATGAATCGACACTGAGAAAAAAGTTACAAGCCCGCGATGCTTATCCGCAACTGGGTGGACCGCCACGTGGCGAACATCTTGGCGGGGCGGAGATCGCGGGCTTTTCTTGGGTTCAAGAGGCGACGCGGCTACTCAGCCGAGCTTGCGCGAAGCATGGACCCGGGACGGCAGGAGCGCGGCGAGCGCAATTGTGGCGTTCGCCAGCGGCAGGAGCCAGTACTCCCCCGAGCTCCACTCCATCCTGCCCTCCGTGTCGACGCTGATCGCATCCTCCGCCGTCCCGACCGGGCCGCCGCAGAATCCGCCCGGCAGCGGGCCGTAAAAACTGCTGTAGGGCGAGGCGTTGCGGCAGCCGACCCCGGTAATCATGCTCACGTTCAAGGGATTGTTTCCCGTCAGCCAGGCGAGTTGATCGAAGGCCGCATCACGGCACCCTCTGTCGTCGAGCACGCGGCCGAGGAGGGCAAGGCCATGCGCCCAGCTCGTCCAATGAGCGGAAAGCCCGTGGTTCACTTTTTCCGGCGCATGAGCCGGCATGAAAAACCGGTAGACCTGGCCATCCGGCCAGGAATGATAGGCGTCACCCTTGGTGCGCGGCGCCGAGAACAGGCCATAGGGCATCATGCCGAAGGGATTCGTCGCCAGCATCGGGAGGATAAACTTCTCCCGGCACATGTCCAGCGCGTCGCGCACCTGTCCCACCAGGGAATGCTCGTAGTCGCTTTCCACGAAGGTCGCCAGCGCGATCAGCGGCTGCGCCGAGCTCGCGATGCCCCGGTAGGGCTCCCTTCGAGTCCGGTCCATGAACCAGAACCCCCCCTTCGCCGACTGCAGGTCCAGGAGGACCGAGACGAGCGCGGCCACCTCGGATTCCGGGGCTCGGCCGATGGCGTGCAGGCGCAGCGCTGCCAGCAGGCGCCATGCGATCACCGAGGTCCACCCGTGGAACTCGTCCCTCCTGCGGGTGTTCATGAAATACCAGGAGCGCAGGGCGGCATCCCGGCAGAGCTGGGAAAAGGCCGGGTAGTGGGGATGGAAGTGATCCACCGCGTCCAGGAGGCTGCACGCGACGGCGTACTGCGCCACGGGGTGATACTGGATGCGGACTCGGCGTTCGTCGCCGCTTGCCTGCCGGTTGTCGGAGAAGTAGTTGCCGGAATTGTCCGCGCAGCAGCCGGAGTGGTTCTCGTACCACCAGGTCATGCCGGGCTCCTGCCGGCTTTCGCCCCCGCCGCCCACATCTTCGTAGAACATGCCGGTGCCCGGCTCCTGCATCTTCAGCACCCAGCGCAAGCCCCAGGCTGCCTCGGCAAGGAGGTCGTCCTCATGCGGCCGCTCGCGCCAGTCGTTCCGGGAAAAGCCCAGGCGGTTTTTCAGCTCGAAGAACCCGAGGATGGGGATCGGCGCCGTCGCCATCAACTTTCTGAGATCTCCCCCAGTGTGCCAGCCGCCCACCATGTCCACGGCGGCGCCGGTGTCCGACCGGATCCCGTCGTCGAGGTGGCAGGGCCCTCTCAGCTCGTTCTCGAAAGGCCGCATCGCTGGCCGTGCACGTAGTCGAGGAACAGCGCGGGCAGCCGCGAATACGCGCCGTCTGAAATGACGAAGGGGAATGACCACGCCGCCGGACCTGCGTGTCGCCCTGCGTCAGTGAGCACGGCACGGTAGACGCCGGGCCGCTCCAGGGTGGAAAAATCGCCGACGAGGTACCGACCCATCGGGCCCTCCTGGGGCACGAGCTTCCCCCTGAATACCGCCGCCCAGCTTTCCGAGGCGTCCAGCACCTGGACCTCGATCTTTCCCAGGTCCTGGACGTGGAACTCGGCGATGCCCTTTGCAGTGTCCGCGGCCACGACGATGCGCTTGCGCGCCGCGCACATGTATCCGACCTGGCTGGCGTGGATGCCCGGCACCGGGGGGATCATGGTTTCTTCTCCACGATGCGGATATGCAGGTCTTCCAGCTGCCGCGGGTCCACCTCTGAGGGCGAATCGTCCATCGGACACTGCCCGAGTGTGTTCTTGGGGAATGCGATGACATCGCGGATCGTCGTTTCACCGGCCATCATTGCTACCAGGCGGTCGAAGCCCGGTGCGATACCGCCGTGCGGCGGCGGGCCGTAGCGGAAGGCTTCCAGCAGGAACCCGAAACGCTTCTGCGCCTGCTCCTCCGAGAATCCGAGGAAAGTGAAGATCCGTTTCTGCAGCAGGGGGTCGTGGATCCTGATGGAGCCTGAAGCGAGCTCGACGCCATTGCACACCAGGTCGTACAGGTCCCCCTTCGCCTCGCCGGGTCTCTTCTCGAAGTCCTCGAGAAATCTCTCCTGCGGCATGGTGAACATGTGGTGTGCCGGGTCCCACTTCTTCTCCTCCGCGTTCCACTGGAAGAGGGGGAAATCGATGATCCAGCAGAACTTGAACGCGGCCGGGTCGGCGAGCTTGAGGTCCCGGCCGAGCTGGGCCCGGACGGCGCCCAGGGAGACGCAGGCCGTGCGGGAATCCGCGCCCACCAGGAGGACGAGGTCGCCCGGCTTTGCGCCGAGGGTCGAGCGGATCTCAGGCGCCTGCTCGGCGAAGAATTTCGAGACGCCGCCGTCCAGACCCGACTCGGTCACCTTCATCCATGCGAGTCCCGCGGCGCCGTAGACCTTGGCCACCGCCTCCAGCTCCGTGATCTGCTTGCGCGAGTATTCCCCGCAGCCCGGGGCGACCAGCGCCTTCACCACCCCGCCGCCCTCGACGACCTTGCGGAAGACCTCGAAGGCGCCCTTCCGGGCAGTGGGCCCGAAATCCTTCATCGTCAGGTCGAAGCGAAGGTCTGGCTTGTCGGAGCCGTAGAGGTTCATCGCCTCGTCATAGGCCAGCCGCTGGAACGGGACCTCGAGGTCCCGCCCGATGGACTCCTTGAAGATGTGCGCCATGAGCCCTTCGACCAGCTCGAAGACGTCCTCGCGCGAGACGAAGCTCATCTCGATGTCGATCTGGGTGAACTCGGGCTGTCGATCCCCCCGCGCGTCCTCGTCGCGGAAGCACCGTGCGATCTGGAAGTAGCGGTCGAACCCCGAGACCATGAGGATCTGCTTGTAGAGCTGCGGGGACTGGGGAAGCGCGTAGAACCTGCCGGGGTTCAGTCGAGAGGGCACGAGGTAGTCGCGCGCCCCCTCCGGCGTGCTCCTGATGAACATTGGCGTCTCGATCTCGTAGAAACCCCTTCGCACCAGGTATTCGCGCGTGGCGAATGCCGCCTTGTGCCGCAGGGCCATGTTGCGCTGCATGGCGCCCGTGCGGAGGTCGAGGTAGCGGTACGTGAAACGTGTGTCCTCCCGGGCGTCGGCCCTTTCATCGATCATGAAGGGAAGCACCTCGCAGCGGGAGAGGATGACGATCCGCGCCGCCTTTACCTCGATCTCGCCGGTCGGCATGTTCGGGTTTGCCATCGATCCCGGGCGTGCCCGGACGGTCCCCTCGACCGCGATGCAGTACTCGAACTTCAGCTCGTCGCTCACCTCTCGGAGCTCCGCCGGCGCGTCCGCGTCCACGACTACCTGCGTGATCCCGTAGCGGTCGCGTATGTCGAAAAACCTGATGCCCCCGTGGTCGCGGTGCCGGTGCACCCATCCGTTGAGCGTCACGGCCGCCCCGGCATCGCCGGCGCGCAGCGCGCCGCAGGTCACTGATCTTTTCATGCTCTCCATGGGCCGACTATAGCGGGGAAATCAAAGCTTGCCCATCTCTCACATCATATCGGGCCGCCGCGACCTGCGGGTTGCGCCTGCGGGGCGCCCCTTCACGAACGGGATGGCGTTCCTGTATTGTGGCCGGGGATTCATGAAGGAGGTCCCCGTGATCGACAACTC
>JBEKXR010000165.1:0-7748 GCA_049511935.1 Spirochaetia bacterium
GACCGCGACGGGGTACCGGATTCCCGAATCGAGCATCTACTTCAAGCCGTTCACTGCGGGCTACAAGGACGTTTTCCCCCGGCTCGCCCGGCAGAACATCGCACGCCTCGACGCACTTGCCGTGAAGCTGAAAAAGTTCCCGGGATACAAGATCACGATGGTCGGGCACGCGACAATGATCAACTGGGATAACCCCGCGAAAGGACGAGCGGAGCAGAGAGTCGTCCTGATCCCGCTCTCGAAGGCCCGTGCTGAAGCGGTGCAGGAAGCGCTCGTGGAACGCGGGCTGGATGTCGCGCGCTTCACCGCGGAAGGGGTCGGCGCGTCCGACCAGCTTGTGCCGGACAGCGACCTCAAGGGCCGCTGGCAGAACAGCCGCGTGGACCTCTTCCTGGAGAAAGAGTAGCTCTTCGCAGCCGGGGCAGCCTCGCCGATCCCAATGCGGGGACGGGCGCTCGCGCGCTCTCCGTCCCCGCATTCTTCTTTCAATGCGTATGGCAGGTCACACAGGTCGTCGCGAAGCGCGGGAAGGGGTGCTTCACGTTGGTCACGTTGTGGCACACGTTGCAGTCCAGCGACGTGTTGTGGGGAGGGAACGTGGGGAAACTCTGAGCCTGGTGTTTTGCGAAGACGTCGGTGGCGTTGTGGCAGACGCCGCAGTTGCCCTGCATGGATCCGCTCACATAGCCCCCCCCCTCGACGTGGCAGCTCAGGCAGTGCCGGTCAAAGGGCGATCCCCACGACCCGGTGTGGGTGAACGGCTCGTTGGTGGTGTGGCAGGAGATGCACTCGGACTGGTCGTGGCAGGTTGAGCAGGACTGCCTGTCGGACCGGGCAGCTATGCCGTGCAGATTCTCCGACCATCCGATGGTGTGGTTCTTGGGTGCTTCGCGCCGGTGGCAGCTCTGGCAGTCGTTCCTGCTGGCCGGGTTGTGGCAGAGGACGCACCTCTGGTCTATCCGGGACTGGGTCAGGCCCTTGCCGTGGCTGGAGACCCAGAGCGGAGTGTGATCAGCCGGCCGCGTCTTGTCGAACCCCTCCCCGTGGCACGTGGAGCAGGCAACGGACTTCCCGAAGTTCAGGGGCGCCTTGTGGTGGCACGTGGTGCAGCTGTTGTCCTGCTCCTTCGTGTGACAGACCCTGCAGCTCGAGTCGATCAGGTCCTTGGTGAGGCCCGCCCCGTGAGTGGTCTTCCACGCCGCAGTGTGCGTCTGGGGTTTGATCTTCTCCAGGCCCTTCACGTGGCAGAAGGAGCAGTCGGTTCCCCCCGTGACCTTCTGGTCAGTGTGGCACGTCACGCAGGTATCCATGGAGGGGATCATCTCGTTCCCTGTCAGGATGTTCTTGTCGACCACGGAGTGACACTTCGCGCAGTCCACGCCCGCCTTCTGGTGCTGCGGGTGGTCGAATTTCACGAGCGGAGCAAGGACCTGATCCTTCCGCAGCTGAGTCTTATAGTCGGGCTGCGTGTGGCAGAGCTCGCAGTTCTTGTTCGGCGAGGCGGCGTCGAGGTCATCCGCATGGCAGGCCGAACAGGTATCATGGTTCGGGAAGGTCATGAAGCGCGGGTTGGAGCTGTTCAGATCATGGCAGGTATCGCAGGAGAGTCCCACGTTCTCCTTGTGGAACGTGTGGTTGATTTTGAGGCCGCTCAGGGCCCGGGGGGCCTTCGCATCCCCCCAGATGGAGAGGGCTGCGAAAGCGAGAGCCAGGACGACCACCGGCACCCCCGCATACAGGACGATCCGAGCGGGGCGGGGAATTCTGCCTTTCTTTTGCTCGTTCATGCTGTGCTCCTCTCAGTACCGGTAACCGGCCCGCAGATCGACACGGAAGTAGTTCCTCGAGGAGTTATCCAGCCCTGACATCGCCGTGTAATCGACATCCGTGTTCAGCGGCTGGGAGTTGGCGTTCGTGATCGAGGTGAGCAGGACGTTCTCGTACGAAGCTTTCAGCGACAGGTCGAAGGATCGGTTGACCTGCCACTTCACCCTCAGGTAGTACTCCTGGTCGTAGAAGCTGTCCTGGATGATCGTCTGCGTGTAGTCGGTCTCGTAGAGGCTCGCGTTGAACGACGAGCCGAATCGGACGTCGAGGACGCCCCACTTCCTGCCGATCTCCCCTCCCACCACATCGAGGGTGTTCTGGATATTCGAGGTGACAAGGAATGAGTAGAACACCTGCAGCGTCCAGCCCCCCTTTGCGCCGAGCAGGCTGGAAACGCGGAACTGGTCGTACTGGGGGTTGAACATCGCCAGATCTGCCGCAGAGACAGGCTGGCGGTGCTCGTAGGTCAGCTCCAGCTCCACGTCGGTTAGAATGGCTGGCAACGGGATGAGGCCGGCGAAGTTCTCCGTCACCTCCGCGGAGACATCCACGTACGGATCGCTCGCGGTCAGGAGGGCTGAGAACTGCGTGAGCCGGTCCGAGATCGAGGACACGTCGACGAGCTGCGTCTGCAGATCCGCGGAGTACGAGAGGTGGATCGAATCGATGTCACCCGACACCCATGTCCGGAAGCTGAAGGGGCTGATACCGAGGACCGACGCGCCGGCCCCCGCGTTCAGCCACGGCTGCGGGGCGTAGCTCACGCTCGCCTTCGTCAGGCTGTCCGCGGACATGTACGTCGCCTGAGAATCCGAGATCAGTCCGTTCGAGTTCGTGAGTTCCCGGAGGAAAAGGTATTTGAGAGAGAACTTCAACGTCTCGTCGTAGAACCTGAAGTCGGCGCCGCCGCCGGCCGCGACCTCGCCGGCTTGCCAGTACGTGGAAATGAGCCCCGGATTCGCCGCGTAGGCGTAATGCCACGGCATTCCGCCGAGGGCTTCCAGTTTCAGCCACGCCAGGGGCGCGGCCCAGACCATGAGGCCGTCGAACTGGGCGAGCTCGTAGTCCTCGGGGGTGCAGCGCCCCAGCATGGCGCCGTACACCCCTGTGTCGTATTTCAGATAGGCGGAGTAGATCGTGTAGTTGACGTACTGCCCCGGGTTGCCGGCGTCCTGCAGGGTCCGCAGGGCGTTGTCGCTGGCCTCGGTCCCGTCCGCCGACAGCGAGTTCACGCGGGGGGTCAGGGAAGCAATCACCCCGCCGTACCAGGAGAACGTCAAGCCCTTGAAAAAAGAGAGCTCGAGGGAATGGTAGTTGTAGAGGTCATTGTCGACGGCAATGTCGCCTGCCTGAAACAGGAAGCGGGTGTCGACCCTTCCCGTGTAGTCGAGGGCCCCGGCGGGGGCAAGGACGCCGAGAAGGCCGAGGAGGACGACGGCAACAGCTACGGGCGAGCGGCGCGGAATCGGCTTTCTGCGGCCCCGGGCTGCGATGATTTTCTGCCTCGGACGCGGCATGGACTCCCTCCTCAAACCTCACATGACGGGCGTCGCCCGTGGGCGGGCGCTGACACTCCACCGGGTGGAGTGTCAGCGGCTTCGCACGTCCCCCTCTACCAGTTCTTGGGCCCGCTCTTCACACTCATCTCGCCGGTGTCAAAGTCCAGCGAGTGGCAGTTGAGGCAGGCGCCCTTGTACTCCGTGACGAAAGGATTTTCCGCAGGCTTTTCAAAGTGCACCTTGTGCATGGCCTGGTTGAAGCTGGGCGGCTTCGGTCCGCCTTTGTGGCAAATGAGGCAGTCCTTCGGGACGACTTTCACAATCTTATCGATTTTTGGATGCCCGTTGATCTTGGCCAGCTCCGCGATCACCGTGGAATCCTTCCCGTCTCCCTGGTCCTTGTGGCAATCGACGCACCCGTTGGGGAACGGATCTTTTGCCGCCACTCCGGGTAGGAATGGCGTACCCCCCGCGGACTGCGCGGACAGTGCGGCGGCGCCTCCGAAAATCGCAAGGCCCACTACGAGACAGAGAACTGTTCTTCCCCGATTCATTCCCTACTCCTCCTTGGTTGGCATTCTGCCGGGGTCAAAAAGATCACGGTCACTTTGGAGATTTCTTCGGAAGAATATGTGATATCATTTCCTGAGTAGAATTGTCAAGAAAATAGCGAATAAAAATATATTGACCGTATGTCGCGAATAGGATAGCGTGAACCTTCAAAAAGGCCGTCTTTGCAACAATATCGTGCTCGAAAAAACGTTTTGCCGTAAATTTTCAGAGGAAAGGAGTCTGAAATGTTCTGGAAAAAGGTCGAAGGCTTGGCCCCACTCCCCGTGAGCTCAAAGGTTGCGCTCACCCTGTTTCTCTGCATTGCAGGGCTCGGATACATCTTTGGTTTTTTCAATATCTACTTGAGCTACAGCCGGATGGACGGAAAGCCGGGGTTCTCAATCGAGGACATTCAGCTTGCCTTCTCGGGTTCAGGTGGCGTTACCACCCTGGAAAAGGCGGTGGACGGCCCAATGAAAGGGAACTTCGCCAGCGATGAGGAGTACAGCAAGATGAAGGCGTGGCTGAAGGCAGGCGCCAAAGAAGCCGATTTCGCATCAGTCAAAGGCATCTTCGACAACTCGTGCGTGAGTTGCCATTCGACCGACGCCAAGATGGGTGGGGTTGCGCTGGAGAACTACTCGGAGGTCTCCGCGGTTCTTCAGAAGGACTCGGGAATGTCCGTTCCAAGGCTTGTCACACTGAGCCACCTGCACGTGATGGGCATCTTGTCGCTCGTGTTCCTCCTGTGCCTCGTGTTTTCCTTCACCGCTTTCGCCGAGCCGGTCAAGATCCTCGTCATGGCTTTCTCCCTGTGCTCCATTGTCGCGGACATCGGCTCCTGGTGGCTGGCGAAGTTCGTCGCCGCTATGGCGCCGCTGGTGATCCTTGGGGGAGTCTGCCTGGCCATCTCGTTCCTGGCCCTGATCCTCCTGCCCCTGTATGACCTCTGGCTGAGGAAGGTCGCGTAGCGGGCCCGCGCCCGCGGGGGCCTCTCAGCCGTAGCTGTGTAACCCGGAAAGCAGGAAGTTCACCCCAAAGTACGTGAAGACGGTGAACACGAAGCCAATGATGGCGAGCACGGCCGAGGCCTTCCCCCGCAGGCGCCTGACAGCCGGGTGTGCAGGTAGGCGGTGTACACCAGCCAGGTGATGAGGGCCCACGTTTCCTTCGGGTCCCAACTCCACCACACGCCCCAGGCTACTTCGGCCCAGATAGCGCCGAAGATGAGCGCGCCGGCGGTGAAGATCGGGTAGCCGATGCCGATGGAGGTGTACATGATCCTGTCCGCCGCCGCCTTCTTCTCCTCTTCCTTCGAGGCCAGGAAGACGATCGCGGCCACGAAGCTCACGACGAAGAACGCCTCGCCGATGAAGGCGAGGGTCACGTGCAGCACGAGCCAGAGGGACTGCAGAGCGGGGATGGGCGGCTGAATTTCGCGGGGCGCGATCGGCGAAGAAGAGATCATGAGCAGCGCCAGGGCGACGATCGTGCCGCCCAGCAGGATGAAGCGCATCACGGAGGACTTCATCACGAGCCGCAGGACGAAGATCACGGCGCTGACCACCGCGGAGAAGAACACGAGCGACTCGTATGTGTTGGTGACGGCGGGAAAGTTGATCCTGATGCTCCGGTCCACCGTAACCGCGAAAAGCAGGAGCGACGCGGCGAGGAGCGCCCAGTGCGACACCGGGTCGCTCGTCTCGCCTTTGCGGAGCAGGAAGATGATCTGCAGCACCGCAGCAAGGGCGATGAGGATGAGTGCCGCGGTTGCGAAGGTTTGTGCCATGGGTCAGGGACTCCTTTCGGCCGGAGGATAGCAGCAATCGGGGAGCGTGGATAGAAAAGGCGGGTGGCTTGGCGGGCCCGCCGTCAGGCACGCTCTTCCCGTTTCTTCTGGAGAAACGTCAGCGCAAGTCCAAAGGCCAGGAACGCGACGCCGACGAGCACCGGCATGTAGCCGGGATCAGTCACCGTCCGAAGCCCGGTGGCCATCTTCTGGGACACGCTCAGGAGCGTGTACGGCCCCAGCGATTCCTTCGGGGCGAGCTTTCTCATCGAGATCAGCTCGTTGCCCTTGTACTGCATGAACAACGCCTTCAGGACGCCGCCGTCTTCCACCGCGTCCGACAGGTACCAGAAAGAGTCTTCGTACTCGAAACCCTGCCCGACCTGGGCTGTCACCTCGGCTCCGGTCGAGTCACGCAAACGGAGCGTCGTCTGGTTGTCCCACGTGGTCTGGTAGACGGCGAGGCCCTTCAACCGCAGCGGGTGGTTCACCCGGATAGGAAAGGCACTCGATTCCAGTGCCCCGTCCCGATAGACGTCGACAGTGGATATCCAGGCCCGGGGAGACCCATTGGGGTACTTGAGGAACTCGAAGGAGAGAAGTTTGATCGTGTAGTGGGAGTTCAGCGGGGCTTCCTGGCCCTGACTCATCGTGAAGTCTTTCTCCTGCCGGGCGAGCGCGGTGACCAGGCCTCCGGCGATGAGCACCAGAAGGGCGAGGTGCACGATGTCGGGTCCGAACTTTTTCTTCGCTTTCGAACGCGACTGGCGCACCAGGCGGTCCACCGCGCAGACGCCGAGGTTCAGGGTGAACATGACCACGGGGAATATGAAGAGGACGGAATTGAAGAATCGATTGAAATCCAGCGTCGTGATCAGGCCGTAGAGCGCCGGCGAATAGTTCTCCTTGTAGAACGTATCCTCCCTGCCCTGAGGGACGAGGGTGGAGAGCAATGACAGCACCGTGATCACGAGAATGAGGACGATCGCCAGCCGCACGGACTTGAAGAAGCGGTACAACTCGTTCACTCGACTCATCCTCCCTTGCCGGCGGGACTATAGCGCGAATGATCCCTGTCTGTCATGTGAAACCGGAATGCCTCCAACTCAGAAGCGCTTCTGGCCGGAGTCTTGACACGAATTGCCAGGACGGTTAAGACTCTCGATCGACTCCGCCTAGATTTCTACGAAGGGAACATCCGTAGATGCAGCCACCATGGACCAAGAACGTGGATTATTCCACAAAACCCATTTTTGTCTGCTGGGAAACCACAAAATCCTGTCTCCTCTCCTGCAGACACTGCAGGGCAACAGCCATAAAGAGCCGCCTCCCGGGGGAGCTTGACCACGAGTGGGGGATAAGGCTCATCGATCAGCTTCTGGAGTTTGGCGATCCCTATCCAGCCCTGCTGCTCACGGGAGGGGATCCGCTCATGCGCCCGGATGTCTTTGACTTGATCCGGCACGCCACGCGCCAGGGCATCTACACGGCCGTGGCAGCGAGCGTCACGCCCCTGCTGACCAGGGAGAAGCTCGAGCTCATGAGAGATCTCGGGGCGGAGATAATGTCCGTGAGCCTGGATGGAGCATCAGCCAAGATACATGACAAGATCCGCGACATCCCGGGGACCTGGCTCTCAACTCTCCAGGCAATCGAAATGGCAAAGTCCTGTGGAATGAGGCTCCAGGTCAATACGACCGTCATGAGGAGCAATCTGCGGGATCTGGCCGACATCTTCCATCTGGCGAGGGAGAGGGGCGCAGTCGCCTGGGAAGTGTTCTTCCTGATTCGCACGGGGCGGGGATCTTCCCTCGAGAATCCCGAGCCCTGGGAGTGCGAGGAGGTTGCGCACTTCCTCTACGACGCAACGCGGTACGGCATCCCGGTGCGAACGTCGGAGGGTCCTCATTTCAGGCGCGTCTATATTCAGCGGCAGAAGAGTGAGGAGAGGCCGCGAGGGGAATTGTATGATCACCTCTCGAGCACGCTGCTGAAGCTCGAGGGGGAGCCGAAAAACACGCCCTCGCTGAGACTGAACGCCACCGGAGACGGGAAAGGGATTATTTTCATCGGACATGACG
>JBEKXR010000166.1:0-7746 GCA_049511935.1 Spirochaetia bacterium
CAGCAGACCCTCACCTGGCTGCACAGGAACGAAGGGGAAGCGAAAAAGCTCGTGGAGAAGATCAAGGCCAACGAGCGCATCCGCAAGGAGCTTTCCACGATCAAGAAGCAGGCTCGGGAGATGGCGCGCAAGGTGGAGATCCACATCCCCAAGCTCACCGACAGCAAGGTCCACTACGACGACGTGAAGGACAAGAGGCGGGAGGAAACCAGCATCTTCCTCACGGAAGGGGACTCGGCGGGAGGCCCCATGATCCAGTCCCGGGACGTGTACACGCAGGCCATCTTCTCCCTGCGCGGCAAACCCCTGAACGTGTACGGACTGAAACGGGACACGGTCTACAAAAACGAGGAGCTGTACAACATCATGCGGGCCCTCGGCATCGAGGACGGGCTGGAAGGGCTGCGCTACAACAAGGTCATCGTCGCCACGGACGCGGACGTGGACGGCATGCACATCAGGAACCTCCTCCTCACCTACTTCCTGCACTACTTCGAGGAGCTCGTGCTGAAAGGCCACGTCTACCTCTTGGAGACGCCGCTGTTCCGGGTACGGGACAGGAAGGAAACCGTCTACTGCTACAGCGAGCAGGAGCGGGACGAGGCCATGAAACGACTGAAGGGCGCCGAGGTCACGCGATTCAAGGGGCTGGGCGAAATCAGCCCGAAGGAGTTCAAGCAGTTCATGGGGGACGACATGCGCCTCACCGAGGTGCAGATCCAGTCCATGGGGAGCGTGCACAAGACGCTGGAGTTCCTCATGGGGAAGAACACGCCGGAGAGGAAGAAGTTCATCGTGAACAACCTCGTGCCCGACGTCCTGCAGGGGGCGTGACATGGGCCAGCTCAAGCCCCTCATGGAGAAGAACTTCCTCGAGTACGCCAGCTACGTGATCATGGACCGGGCCATCCCCGACCTCCGCGACGGGTGCAAGCCGGTGCAGAGGCGCATCCTGCACACCCTCGCGGAAATGCACGACGGGAAGTTCCACAAGGTGGCCAACGTCATCGGGGAGTGCATGAAGCTGCACCCGCACGGGGACGTTTCCATCGGCGATGCCCTTGTGGTGCTGGCGAACAAGGAATACTTCATCGAGAAGCAGGGGAACTTCGGCAACATCCTCACCGGGCACGCGGCCGCGGCCTCGCGCTACACGGAATGCCGGCTCACCCCGCTCGCGGTGGAAACACTTTTCAACAAGGCCCTCACCGTCTTCATTCCCAGCTACGACGGCAGGAGGCAGGAGCCGCGCGAGCTCGCCGCCAAGGTTCCCGTGCTCCTGATGCTCGGCGCCGAGGGCATCGCGGTGGGCATGTCCACCACCATCCTCCCCCACAACTTCATCGAGCTCCTCCAGGCGCAGGTCGCCATCCTGCGCAACGAGGCTTTCACCCTTGCCCCGGATTTCCTGCAGGGCGGACTGATCGACGTCTCCGAATACGACGACGGCAGGGGAAAGATCAGGGTCCGGGCCCGGATCGAAAAGGTGTCCGGCGCGCAGAAACTCGTCATCCGGGATGTGCCCTACTCCACCACCACGATGAGCCTGATGACGTCCATCGAGGCAGCGGTGCAGAAGGGCAAGGTGAGCGCAAGCACGATCAGCGACTTCACCGCGGACAAAGTGGAGATCGAGCTGCACCTCTCCCGGGGCGCAACGGCAGAGACGGTCATCGACCAGCTCTACGCCCACAGCGACTGCGAGGTGTCGATCAACTCCAACATCGTGGTGATCAGGAACGACCGCCCCGTCGAGATCACGGTGTCGGAGTACCTGAAGGAGTTCACGGGCATCCTCAGGAAGCAGATCAAGGCGGAGCTGGAGCACGAGCTTTCGAACCTGGAAGACCGACGGCACTGGCTCACCCTCGAGCAGATCTTCATCGAGAACAGGGTCTACAAGAACATCGAGAAGGCAACCACCGAAGAGGCGGTGAAGAGGCAGGTGCTCGACGGCATGAAGCAGTTCAAGAAGCTCTTTGTCAGGGCCATGACGGATGACGACGTCTCGCGCCTGCTGGACCTCAGGATCCGCCGCATCTCCGCCTACGACATCAGAAAAAACAGGGGCGAGATCGACGACATCGCGGCGGCCATCCGCCAGTGCAACGCAAAGCTGAAGAACCTCACCAAGACGACGATCGCGTGGCTGAACGGCCTCATCGAGAAATACCGCGCGCAGTACCCGCGGAGAACCGAGATCGAAACATTTCATACGGTGGACAAGGTGGCGGTGGCCAAGGCGAACATCCGGCTCAGCTACGACCGTGACGCCGGGTACTTCGGCTCCTCGATGAGGGGCTCCGAGTTCGTGATGAATGTCACAGAGTACGACCGGATCCTCATCGTCACCGCTGACGGCACCTACCGGGTCATGGCGCCTCCGGAGAAGGCATGGATGCCCGGGCCGATCCTTCACGCATCAGTCTGGGACTCCCAGAAGGGCGAGCATTTCGTCCTGGTGTATCGTGACTCCGGGAAGATCGCCTGGGGCAAGCGCGTCCACGTCGAGCGGTTCATCACGAACAAGACCTACTCGCTGGTAAAGGAAGGGGCGGTCGGCATCGACTTCCTTTCAGAGAAGAGAAACCCCGGCGTTCTGCAGCTCAATATCGTCCCGGTGAAGCGACAGAAGGTGAAGACGGTCCCCGTGGACCTCGGGAAGATCCCGGCATGCGGCCTCTCTGCGCGCGGCCTGAAGCTCTCCCAGAAGCCCGTGCAGAGCTTGGAGCTCCTGCCCGAAAAGGAAAAGCCGGGCCGTGACGGCAAAAAGGCAAAGTAAGAGCCGGAGCTTGGCCTTGCCCTGAGCTGGCGCAGCAAGAGGCACCGCGCACGGAGGGCGTCGATATTCATCGGCCAATTCATTCGATGACGGCGCTCGGTGATGGTTGCACGACCGGTCGGTGTTTTCACCGCGTCTGAAAAGCCGCACTTGAAGGCCAGAGAACGCAGAGGGTACACTTGCATCCATGCTCGTTCGAAATGAAGGGGGCTTCCCCTATGGCTATTCGGGGATCACCGAAGTCGGCGGCCGGAATTCTGAAACCCTGATGGATTTCGGCATCATGCGCCTGCGCGCCGGTGAGACTTGCCGGTCGTCGGGCGGCCGGGAGAGGGCCCTGCTCCTCCTCGGCGGCACGCTGGATCTCTCGTGGGATGGGAAGACTGCCAGAGTCGCCCGCAGGTCATTCTTCGACGAGGCCCCCTGGTGCCTCAGCCTCGCCGCTGGCTCGGAAGCGGTTCTCACGGCAGTTGGCGGCGACGCTGAGATTTCTGTTCACGCCACCGAGAATCCGCGGCCCTTTCCGACCCGGCTGTACACTCCCGAAGAGTGCCGCAGCGAGGAGAGGGGCAAGGGCACCATGCGGGAAACCTACACCAGGATCGTGCGGACCATTATCGAAGATCCGAGGGCCTCGTGGTCGAACCTCGTCCTCGGCGAAGCCATCACGTATCCCGGCAAATGGTCGAGCTATCCCCCTCACCATCATCCCCAGCCGGAGATCTACCACTACCGGTTCCTGCCCGCCGGGGGCTTCGGCCTCACGGCCATTGGCGATGAGGGGCTGATTCTCAAGGACAGGGACACGGTGATCATTCCCCCCGGGGCGGTGCATCCCCATGCGGCCGCGCCTGGGTACGCCATGTTCTATATTTGGGTCATCAGGCACCTGGACGGAAACCGCTACGGCGTGCCGACATTCGTGCCCGAGCACACCTGGGTGACCGAGGCCAAAGCGAAGATCTGGCCCTCGTAAAAATGGACTCCCCCGTTCCGCCTCACTATATTTGACTGCCCGGTCATGAGAAGCCGGCGCAGGAAGGCGGGGACGGCATGGCATCGAATCACGGCGTTGTTTATCTCGGTCCTGGTCGGGTCGAGGTGCAGTCGATCGATTATCCGAAGCTTGCGCTGGGCAACCGAAAGTGCGAGCACGGGGTCATCCTGAAGGTTGTTTCCACCAACATCTGCGGCAGCGATCAGCACATGGTCCGCGGCCGCACCACCGCTCAACCGGGCCTCGTGCTCGGGCACGAGATCACGGGCGAGGTGATCGAAGCCGGCCGGGACGTGGAGTTCATCAAGGTCGGGGACCTCTGCTCGGTGCCATTCAATATTGCCTGCGGGCGCTGCCGCAACTGCAAAGAGGGGAGGACCGGCATCTGCCTCAACGTGAACCCCTCCCGGCCCGGCGCCGCCTACGGGTACGTCGACATGGGCGGATGGGTGGGCGGCCAGGCCGAGTACGTCATGGTGCCGTACGCAGATTTCAACCTGCTGCGCTTCCCGGACAAGCCGCGGGCGATGGCGAAAATCCGCGACCTGACCATGCTCTCAGACATTTTCCCCACGGGATACCACGGCGCGGTGAGCGCGGGGGTAGGGCCCGGATCCGTCGTCTACGTCGCAGGCGCAGGTCCGGTGGGGCTGGCATGCGCCGCCGCCTGTCACCTCCTGGGCGCGGCGTGCGTCATCGTCGGAGACATGATCCCCGAGCGGCTGGAGCAGGCGCGCAGTTTCGGGTGCGAGACGATCGACCTGCGAAAGCCTGCCACGCTGGCTGAGCAGATCGAGCAGGTCGTCGGGGTGCCGGAAGTTGATTGCGGTGTCGACTGCGTGGGTTTCGAAGCGCGCGGCCACGGCAAGGACGCTGTTGTCGAGCGCCCGGCAACGGTGCTCAACTCGCTCATGGAAGTCACCAGGGCGGGGGGCGCTGTCGGTATTCCCGGACTCTACGTGACGGGCGACCCGGGGGGCGTGGATGCGAACGCGAAAGTCGGCAACCTCGGGATCCGGATCGGTCTCGGCTGGGCAAAATCCCATACCTTCTCAACGGGGCAGTGCCCGGTGATGAAGTACAACCGCGCCCTCATGCAGGCGATCCTCTTCGAGAAGGTCCAGATCGCCAGGGCGGTCAATGCCACCGTGATCCCCCTCGCGGATGCGCCGCGCGGTTACCGCGACTTCGACAAGGGCGCGGCGGCGAAGTTCATCCTCGATCCGCATGGTCTGCTCTCGGCCTGAAGGCGGTTCCGCTGCGCTTCGTCGAGACCGCAGGCCCGGACTCGCGACACCCGGACTTGCGCACCGTTGACTTCGCGGACGGCCCAATACATTATGAAATCGACGTTCCGGACCTCGACCTCAGCGACCATATCCGGGACGCGGTGAACAGCGTGAAGATCTGTTTTGCCGCCGTGAATTCCTACTCGACCGGCCAGGCAATCCACCTGAACTGACCGGTTCTCGTCTCTGTGGCATAATCTAGAAGAGAACGTCCTGTCACCGAAAGATACATGTATGACCGCCGCTTCGCTCTCGGACCTGCTGGACGCCACGTTTCAGATGATCGGCCGAACGTGGAAGACCGCCTTGATCCTCGGAGGGGTTCTCTTCGCTCCCGCGGCATGGATGACGGGCCTGTCGTATTCGCGGCTTTTCCATTCCTACCTTCGACTCCTCTCGTCCGCCGGCAGGGCGAGCTCCGACATGATGCAGGTGCTCCTCTCCCTCGCGGGGACGTACGCATGGCTGATCGCAGGCTCCGCGCTCATCGGTCTCGTGACCCTTTTCGTCCGCGCGTGCCTCATCCTCCATACGTGGCACGCCGTCAATGGCCGCTCGCCGCGCCTCGGAGAAATCGTGCTCACGGTGCTTCGCACGCGCATCCTGAGGCTCATCGCTCAGCGCCTCCTGGTTCTGGCCATCATCGCGGCGGTGTGGTTCCCCGTCGCCGTCCTGGCAGGGGCTGCGGCGGGGATCGCGGCAGCGGTCGGCTCGATTACGGCCGCAGTCATTGTCGCGTCGGTGCTGGCGGCCGGCGCATGCGCCGTGTCCGTCTGGCTGGCTGTGCGGTTTTCAGTTGCGCGCGAGGCGATGGTGGTCGATGCGCGGGGCATCGACGACAGCCTGGAGGAGAGCACGCGGGCCGTCTCCCATTCCTGGTGGCGCGTATTCGGTCTGCTGCTCCTCATCATGCTGATCGTGAGCTTCGCCGCGTCCCTCGTCTCTGCACCCATCGTCCTTTTCTCCCTTCTTCCCGCCTACGTACGGCTCTACCAGGAACTCCTCTCCGGCACATTGAGATCGAGCGCCTGGCTCGCGACGCTCTTCCAGGCGTTTGCAGGAATGGGCTGGAAGCTGGGGCTGGGGACGTACCTGAGCTGCCTTCTCAGCGCCTTCGTGCTCCCCGGTTTCATGACGCTCCTGTTCCTGGACCTCAAGGCCCGAGCCTCCACGTCCACGGGAGCCGAGCTTCCGGCGCTCTCCGACAGGCCGACGGATGTCCCCCCGGGCCCGGACTCTTCGGGAGGGACGACGTGATCGAAGGGGATCCGGCCCTCACCGGAACGTGGGAGAAGCCCGGCAAGTCCTTGATCGCCGCCGCGGTCAGCCTCGTCCTGATTGCAGGGAGCCTGTATTTTGCTGCCGGCTCAATCGTGATGCTGCCGGTGGCCCTCGTCATGATGGCACCGGATACGTCATGGGCTGCGGGAGGGGGCTTCCGCGAAATCATCGAAAGGTACTACAGCAGGCTCCAGGTCCCGATCCTCACGGTCACCTCGCTCGCCCAATTCGTGATCCTGCTCGCCCTCACCCTGTTTCTCGTCAGGCACTGGCACACACGAAGGATCGGCGCATACTTCGGGTACAGAGCGCCGCCTGCCGTCGATCTGGCCCTCGCCGCCGCGGGTGCGATCGCGATGGTGCCCCTTGCCGGCCTCCTGAGCGCGTGGTATTACCATTTCTTTCCTGTCCTGCGACAGATCAGCCGTGCGAGTTCGCTCCTGCTGTCAGCGCGCTCGCCCGGCCAGGCGGCGCTCGTTGTATTCGCCATCGCCGTCACGCCGGCGATATGCGAGGAAGCGCTCTTCCGGGGCTACTTCCTGCGCACCCTCAGCCGCAGAATGAGCCCCATGGCGGCGATCACGCTCTCGGGGGTCGTGTTTGCGCTGTACCACCGAAGCCCTTTGGGCCTTCTCTCGCTCGTTCTGGCGGGCGTGTATCTCGGGTTCGTCTATCAGCGCACCGGGTCGTTGTATGTATCTATGACATGCCATTTTCTCTATAACCTCACCATCATCGCGCTCACGAACCTGCGGGGATCTGCCTTTCTCCTCGCCGAGGACGTTGATCGTAAATCTCTCCTCGTGGCGGCAGCCGCGACCGTTGTTCTCGCTGCAGGAGTCGTGCTCATCGCCGTGCGGGGCGCTGCCCGCGGACGTGGGGCGATACGATAGCGATCGCGGGAGGGCGCTTCGGCGCCGCGCCGGGCTGCGCTGGGTGACCGACCCCAAGGCGAAGACATGGCCGTGAAGTACTTTTGCCTTCGCGAACGATTTCACTCCCAGTCGAGACGTCAAAGCGAGACGTAATAGCGTCTGGCAGGTCTGATAAGGTGGATACCGCGGGGGCAGATCCTTCCAGGATGCTCCAGTCTTCAGAATCCAAAGGACACCTTCGAGCACCTCCCGGGTATCCCGCCAAGGTCTCCCTTTCCCGTCGGCGCGACGCTTCGGCTCCGGAATGCAACCCGAAGGACCTCCCACTGCGCATCGGTCAACTTCATTGTCCCCTCTCCAGGTTCCTGGGGAGAAAGGTACCGGCCCTAAAACCAAAAGTCTAGCCCATGTTCGGGCTTTCTTGCAGTGATTTCGTGTTCTGCCTGCTCAGAAAGGCCCGTTTTTATTGGGTTTCTGGATAATTGTCTCTCTGAGGAGGGCGAAAACGTAGTGACACAATAG
>JBEKXR010000167.1:0-7743 GCA_049511935.1 Spirochaetia bacterium
TGAAAGAGCGCACGCAGCTGGAGAGGAACCTCGGCGGCATCAAGGAGATGAAGGAGCTGCCGGGGATCGTGTTCGTCATCGACACGCGCAAGGAGTCGATTGCCGTCACCTAGGCGCGCAAGGTGAACGTTCCGATCGTCGCGGTCGTGGACACCAACTGCAACCCGGAAGGCATCACCTTCCCCATCCCGGGCAACGACGATGCGATAAGGGCCATCAACCTTTTCGCCCAGATCATCGCCAATGCAGTGATCGAGGCGGAAAACGAGGTGGGCCTCGAGGTCGTGGAAACGCTCCAGGAGGAGAAGGGCGAAGAGGTTTTCGCCGAAGCCATCGACAAGGGCGAGTTTGCGGCCCAGTCGAAGTACGACCAGGAAGAGGTGGAGAAGGTGCCCGTGGCCGCCGCCCTCGGAGCCGCAACGGAAGAAGCGGGCACCGGTTTCACCGACAAGGACTACTCGAACTACAATCCGGATGAGGCGGGCAAAAAGGAAGAGACGACTCCTTCCCTCGAGGAACCCGAGATCGACGAAGAAAAGCTGTACAAGGAGTGAGAGGGAAGTTTCATGGAGATCAAGGCAACCGATGTCAAGAAGCTCCGGGAGAAGACCGGGGCAGGAATGATGGACTGCAAGAACGCGCTCATCAAGGCGGAAGGGGATTTCAACAAGGCTGAGCGGCTCCTGAAAGAGCAGGGGCTCGCCGCGGCCGTGAAGAAAAGCGACCGTGTCACCAACAGCGGCAAGATTTTTTCACGAATCCTCCCTGATAGGGGCATCCTGCTGGAGCTCACCAGCGAGACCGACTTCGTGGCCCGCAACAGTCTTTTCCAGGAACTCGGGAAAAAGCTCCTCGACAAGGTCGCGGAGCAGAATCTCACCGCACCGACGGATGAGCTCCATCTCATGGTGAAGGAAACGATCGGCACCATCAAGGAAAACATGCAGCTGCGCCGGATCGTCGCTCTGCCGGTTCCACCGACGGACGCCATTGTGGAGTATATCCACGACGACCGGATCGGGGTCATGCTGCGCTTCGCCCTGGCCGATCCGAACGCGAAGGACAACCCACGGGTGAAAGAGGTCATGTTCGACTGCGCCCTGCACGCGGCGGCGTTCGCCCCTCTTTTCCTCTCGCGGGACAAGGTGAGCCCGGCATTCCTCAAGGAGCAGGAGGAGATCTTCACGAAGCAGGCGGAAAGCCTCGGCAAGCCGGCAAACGTCCTGCAGGGGATCATCAAGGGCAAGCTGTCGAAGCTCGTTTCGGAGATCTGCTTCCTGGAACAGCCGTTCGTGAAGGACGACAAGCGCAAGGTCTCGAAGGTCCTCGAGGATCTCTCGAAAGAGGTGGGAACGAAGATCGACCTTGTGGAGTACGCCTACGTGAAGCTGGGCGCTGAATAGCGCCGCGTGGCGGCACGCCGAACAGGCGCCTCAGCGGCAACGCCGCACCAGTCCTGGAGGAGGTTCTCGAATGACGAGAGACAAGATCAGGAGCCAGGCGGAGGAGAGGATGAAGAAAAGCATCCACTCCCTGCAGGATGAGTTCAAGACGCTGCGCGGGAGCAGGGCGTCGCAGTCCCTGTTCGAGAAGATCAGGGTAGACTACTACGGCAACAAGGTTCCCCTGAACCAGGTGGCCACGCTGTCCATACCCGAGGCACGCCTGGTGATCATCCAGCCCTGGGACCGGTCCGTGCTCCCCGAGATCGAGAAGGCAATCCAGAAATCAGAGCTCTCGGTGAACCCGAACAATGACGGAAAGGTGATCAGGATCAACATCCCGCCGCTCACGGAGGAGCGGCGCAAGGAGCTGGTGAAGCTCACCAAGAACACCGCCGAGCAGTCCCGCGTCTCCGTGCGGAACGTCCGCAGGGACGCCAACGAGGAAGTCAAGAAGGCGAAAACCGATTCGGAGCTGTCCGAGGACGAGGCGAAGAAGGCCAACGACGAAATCCAGAAGCTCACCGACAAGTACATCGAGGAGATCAACAATCTTCTCGAGGCCAAGGAAAAGGAAATCCTCGAGGTGTGAGCTCCTCCCCGGACTCACGCATCCCCGCCGCCGAAGGCGGATTTAGGGCCGCATCTCTCCCCCGCGGCGCCGGGGGCCCCCTGGACCCTTCAAAACTGCCCCGACACGTCGGGATCATCATGGACGGGAATGGCCGCTGGGCGACCGCTCGCGGCAAGCCGCGGTCAGAAGGCCACCTCGAGGGTGTGAAGGCTGCCAAGCGCGTCGTAGGGGCTGCGGCAGAGGCAGGTCTGCCGTTTCTCAGCTTGTACACCTTCTCAACGGAGAACTGGGCGCGGGCCGAGGAAGAGGTCTCGTACCTGATGTTCCTCGTGCGCTCCTATTTGAGGAAAGAGTACGATTTCTACCGCCGCAACGGCATCCGAATCGTCCACAGCGGGAACACAGACCAGCTGCCGAAGGACATCGTGCAGGAAATCCAGGACGTGACACGCGATACTGCCGGCTTCACCGGGCTCACGGTCAACCTCTCGATCAACTACGGAGGCCGGGACGAGATCCTGAGGGCGTTCCGCCGCTACCTCGAGCGGGGAGCCGGCGTGCCGCTCACCGAAGAGTCATTCCGCCGGCATCTCGACCAACCCGATCTGCCGGATCCCGACCTCATCATCCGCACCGCCAACGAGCAAAGGCTCTCCAACTTCCTGCTGTGGGAGTCCGCTTACTCCGAGCTGTACTTCAGCCCGAAGCCGTGGCCGGAATGGGACAAGGAGGACCTGTTCGGCGCACTCGATGAATACGCGCGCCGATCGCGCCGCTTCGGGGGCGTCTTGTGAACTGGAGGGGCTTTCTCATCAGGATCCTGCTCGTCGGCGTGGCATTTCCTGTGTTCGCCGTCCTGATCTTCCTCCTTCCGCAGTTTCATCATCTCGGTCTCAACATCATCGTGGTCTTCGCCACGATCACCGGGGCCTTCGAGATGGCGGCCCTCTTTCGGGCGCGGAAGATCCCCACATCCGCGCTCCTCGCGCCCGTTCTCGCGGCCGCCTTTCCGATCGGGGCGTACCTCGAGGTGTGGGGATACTTCCCTCCCGCGTGGATGGGAATCTGGATGCCCACGGCCGTGGGAATCCTCCTCATGCGTGCCGTCTTCTTCCGCGGGGGGAGGAAGCTCACGACTGTCCTCGCGTATGCCTCGTCATCCGTGTTCACTTTTTTCTACCCCGGGTTCTTCCTCGCCTGGATCGTGCGGCTCTCCGGGCTGCCGGACCCTTCTCTCAGCATCGTGTTTTTCCTGTGCCTTGTCTTCGGCAACGACATGGCCGCCTACTTCGCCGGCACTCTCTGGGGAGCTTCCTCCCGTCTGAACCTGGAGGTCAGCCCGAAGAAAAGCATCCTGGGTTTCGCGGCGGGACTCCTGGGGTCCTTCATCGTCATCGGGCTGTTCGCGCTCGTGGTTCCGAATTTTCCGCGATTCGGCATTCCAGTGCGGCTGGCTCTCGGCTTTTGCACCGCTGTGACGGTCATCCTCGGAGATCTTTTGGAAAGCGGTATGAAGCGGTCTGCCGGCGTGAAGGATTCAGGAGGCGTCATTCCGGGCCGAGGGGGCATGCTCGACTCTATCGATTCGATGATATTCACCGCCCCGCTCTTCTACTATTTTATCCTCCTGGCCGGAAGGTAAACTGACCGCATTGATGCTGCATGAAGGGACTTGCTGAATGATACTTACCGTTCTCCTGGGAATCATCGGGCTCGGCGTGATGGTGTTTGTGCACGAGCTCGGCCATTTCGTCGCCGCCAAGCTGAACGGCGTCGGCGTGGAGGTTCTCTCCCTGGGTTGGGGCCCCCGTCTCGCCGGTTTCACGCGCGGGGGCACGACCTACCAGATTTCATGGTTCCCCGTCGGCGGGTACTGCAAAATGAAGGGGGAACTGGTCCCCGGTATCGCCGGCGGCGGCGCCGAAGCTGTCGCCCGCGCAGAAGCTGCCGGGCGGGCGAACGCCATGCCCCTGGCCCCAGCGGTATCCGACGCGTCAGCTGTCCCGCCGCAGGGCTCGTTCCTCGCCGCATCGCCGTGGCAGCGGATCATGATCGCGGCCTTCGGGCCCCTCTTCAACCTCGTATTCGCCCTCCTGGTCTTCGCCCTCATCTGGGGAATCGGGTTCCAGGTTGCTTCATCCGACAACAGGGTGATCCTCGCGACAGACTACACCCTCGATTCGTTCCCGCAGCAGCCTCCGGCCGCCGTCGCGGGGCTGAGGACAGGGGACCGCGTCACGGAAATCGACGGGACTCCCATCGAAAAGTTCCAGGACATCCTCGAGTCGGTCTCCATCGCACCGGGGAAGGCGCTGCGCTTTACCGTTCTGAGGTCCTCGGGAGGCGCGGAGACGCGGATCCTGACCATCACGCCGCAGCTGGACAAGAACACCGGCGCCGGCAGGATAGGGATCTATGCCTGGGTCGATCCGGTCGTGCGATCCGTGTCGGCCGGGAGCGCCGCCGCGATTGCCGGGCTTCGGTCCGGGGACCGGATAATCGAAACCGACGGCCGGCCCGTCAGGAACACGATGGACCTCTTCCAGTCCCTCTCGGCCAAGCCGGCCAAGCTGCCGGTCACGTATGAGCGCGCGGGCGGCCGGGAAACCGCAACGCTGGTGTTCGTGTACGATGAGAAGGGAAGCCCCAACCTCGGGATCGGGTTCGCCTATGAAATCTACCGCTCGCCCCGGCGGGGCCTCGAAGGAGCGCTGAAGAAGAGCGTCGAGGAAACGTGGAGCACGATCACGTTGACGGTGAGGGGCGTCGGCCTGCTCTTCCAGGGCATCAAGCTGCGCAATGCGGTCGCCGGGCCCCTGCGGATCACGTACTACATCGGGACCGCTGCAACGAGTGGATTCGAGCTGGGGGTCGGGGCAGGAGTGATCTCGTTCTTCAGGATTCTGGCTTTCCTGAGCGTTGTGCTCTTCCTCATGAACCTCGTCCCGATTCCCGCCATGGACGGCGGCCAGATCGTGCTGTTCGTCGTTGAAATCCTCCGCGGCAAGCCCGTGCGCTCGCGGCTGATATGGAGGCTGCAGATCATCGGTTTTTCACTCCTGATCGGACTGACCCTGTTCGTCACCTTCAGCGACGTGCTCTTCTACATGGGACGATGAACCGATGACGACCGCCCAGCGGCACATCGCCTGTTTCTGCGAGACCACCTTCGACGTGGATCTGCCGGCGAGCGCGGATATGGCCGGGGATCCGGAAATCGAACAGCTCATCCTCGACGGGAGCTTCATGTCCGTGACCTGTCCCGGCTGCGGAAGACGGCTCACGCCGGAATACCCCTTCCGTCTCACGGGGGTGAGCGGCTTCGGCGACCTTTTCCTGGTGCCCGAGACGGATCGCGGCGCATACGACCGTGGCAGGCTGGACTACGAGATCGGGTCAACCGGCAGGATCGTGGTCGGTTTTCCCGAGCTCCGGGAGAAGGTGCTCATCGCCAGCCTCGGGCTGGACGACAGGGTCATCGAAATCATGAAGTATTATCTCCTCACCGGTTCGGCATCCGCAGGGGACGGAGAGCAGGAGAAGGAAGTCGGGATCGTCTACTGCGGGAAGGAATCCGGACGGCACGTGTTCAACATCATCGGGATGAAGGAAGGGGAGATCGGAATCGCGCGCCTGGCTGAAGAGCTGTACGGGCGGATCGCCTCCGATGTGGAGACGCGCGTGAAGGAAGATCCATTCCGTGATTTCTGCGTTCCCCCGTGGGTGTCCCTTCGGAAGATCACGGGAGCTGCCGGGTGAAAAGGGCGTGCCTGCTCGGGGCGGTGCTGGCAGCCGTCCTCTGGCCCGCCATGCTGTTCGCCTCGGGTGGGTCGGAAGGGACGCGCGCCATCGTGGACAGCGGTCACGCGGGTGCGGTGCGGTGGATCGAGTTCGACGAGAGGCGGGGACTCCTCTTCAGCGCCGGCGATGACGGCACGGTCCGTATATGGGACCCGGTGGCCGGCAACCTCTTGAGGATCCTGCAGGTGACCCGGCTTGCCACAGGCAGGATCGCGGTCAACCCCGCCGCGCCTCAGTTCGCGGTCGTCGTGACGGACGGCACGGGCACGAACTTTCTCGCGGTCTGGGACTGGGAGAAGGAACGCCAGCTCTTCCGAGTCCCCCTGCGGGAAGATCCGCTTTTCCTGCGGTTCTCCGCTCTGGGGACCTACATCCTGTTCGGCGAATCGTCCTGGCAGGGGCTGAAGATCATCCGCTCCGCCGACGGAACCTCGGTGGGCTTCCATCCCGAGGGGTTCGGGATCGCGGGGTTCGCCGAAATGTCGCGCACCGAGAAGATCCTGATGACCTACCAGGTCTCGGGCCGGATCACCTACTGGGACCTCGCCACGGGAAACCAGACCCTCGACGTGGCGGCCGTTCCCTACCTTTCGGGGATCCGCATTTCGCGTGACCGAAGCTCCATCGTGGGATTCACCCCGACCGAGGTGGTCCGCCTCGACGCGGTGACGGGCGCGGAGCGCGGGCGGGCGCCGATCGCCGGCGTGCTGTCATTCGACATCTCACCTTCGGGGGAAGAGCTCACCTGCATATCGGGATCCGCCCGGCAGGTGACGCGCTGGGCCCTCAGCGGTGATTCCATTGCCGCCGCGCCCGGCCTGCCTGCGCTGCCCCAGGCGCCCTCGCTCCTCGCGTACGGCGCTGATGCGATGTATTTCGCGGGCACCTCGGGCGGGCTCATGTCGCTCTCCTCTCGAGGGGATGTCAGCCAATTCGGACAGAACGCGGTCGCCGATCTCACCGGTTTCGACGCGGGGCAGGGCAGGGTCGCTCTGGGGTCGCGCGACTGGGTACGCGTCTTTTCCAGCGAATCGCTCGACGGCTCGGCTCCCCTGACCGCCATCCGCACGGTTCTGGCCCCGAATCCTTTCTCCGACTCCGCCGGCCTCACGTTCCTGGGCGACGGAAAACTCCTTGCCTGGGAATCCAACGGCGCGGGCACACCGGCGCTTGCGGCCCTGGACACGAGCAGCATGGGAAAACCCGCGGACGCTCCACGCAGATTCGTCTCGATCTCTTCGCCTTTCCGGGCAGCTCTCATCGATCTGCTCGCGGCGTCGGACGAGCTGATCGGGATCGAATCAGGCGGCACGCTGAGAATCGTGGATCCCTCCTCGGGCGCAGCCCGGTTCGATGTGCGAATCCCCGGGGCCACCGCCGCGGTCCGCGTGTCACCGAAGGAAATCATCGCGGGCAGGAATACCACGACAGTGAGGGAAGGGTCTCTTCTGCGGCTGAACTTGGGGACGGGAGAAACGGTTGCCATCAAGGGACGGAACATCTTCACGTACGCACTCCTGCTCGATCCCGGCCTGCCGGGCCGTGGGCCGTACCTGTATTCCGTCGGCATCGATTCCGCACGGTCGACGAATCTGCTGCGATACGACGGCCCGGGCTTCGAGAGGGAGACCCTCCTGGACAGCGAGGCGGAAGAGGACCTGGACGCGAGCCTCTCCCTCGATCCCGACCAGCACGTGCTCTACGCGACCTTCGGCAAGGACCGGGCGGTTGCCTGGGACGGGCAGGCATTGCGGACTCTGACCCTCGAGAACTCGGTGCCCCGGCGCCTGGCGGTACGGGGCAGGCTGCTCTTTTCGGTGAACAGGGATTCGACGATCACGGTCGCCGACGCTCAGACGGGTGCGCGGCGTGCACAGATTGCCCTCTTCAGCGACGGGGAGTGGTGTGTCGTGCTCAAGGATGGAA
>JBEKXR010000168.1:0-7733 GCA_049511935.1 Spirochaetia bacterium
ATCACCTGCTTGAAGGCCCTGGAGAGATACGAGCGTTCGACCCGGAACAGCCCGGCCAGGGAGGTGAGGGAGAGATCCCGGAAGTACTTCTCGTCGATGTACGCCTGGACCCGGCGGACCACCGCCTGCATGGATTCGCTTGTCCCTGAGTCCCCGGCGTCCGGCAGCGCTTCCTCCAGCGCCTGCTCGACAAGGCTGCACATCTCGCCCGCGTCCTGGGACTCGAGCGCCTCCTTCAGGAGGTAGGTGAAGTTCTCCATCTCCAGGACGGAGGCGGCACCCGCGGCGGCGTTGTGAAAGATCACGGCGGCCAGGTACTCGACGGTTTCCTTCACCTCGGCCAGCGGCCAGTGGTCCTTGCTGCACGACCCGAGGCCGACCTGGTCAAAGATCACCTCCCGCGCCAGGATCCGGTTGTTCGACTGCAGGGCGTAGACCAGCCGGTTTTCCTGCTCTGGGGTCGTCCGTCGCCGCAAGGAGCGCTTTTGGGCGTCTTCCACCCGGATCGCGGTGGAGTCCCCCTGGAGGGGGCACGCCAGGATCGCGGAGCGCGCTTCCCAGTATGCGGGGCGCAGCTGTGTGAACGAAAAGTAGGAGCCACTGACGGCGACGATTGAGCGGCAGCCAGTGTGCCGCTCCAGCAGGCCTGGGAGCTCCCGGCACAGGCGCGCAAGGCCGTCCTCGTGCAGGTTGGAAATGATGACGAACTCGTTTCGCGCGTAGACGTTGTGGAAAACCAGGGAACCGGGAGCCATCCGGGCGATGAGGTTCTTGATCTCGTGCGCGCGCCTCGGATCGTCTGCGATGGGTTTCCGGGGCGACGAGGGGAACCGGGTGAGCTTGACCAGCACGAGGCGGAACGCCGCGTGGCTCAGTTCGAGCTCGGAGACCAGGGCTTCGGAGGACGGCGAGGTCTCCTCCTCCGCGATGAGCGCGCTCAGCTCGCGATCGCGCAGGAACGAGGAAGCGCTGAGCAGCTTCTCGTTGAGCTGCACCTCCGCGGTTTCCCGTGCCCTGAGGTTGCCCAGGGCGGCGATCGCTTTCTCCAGCGCCCCCAGCAGGGCACTCTTGGAGACCGGCTTGAGCAGGTAGTCCACGGCGCCACACACCAGCGCGTCTCGGACAAAGGCAAAGTCGCTGTAGCCGCTGAGCACGATGACCGCGGTCTGCGGGTAGCGCTGCTTCACGCTGCGGATCACGTCGTTGCCGGAAACGAACGGCATGTTGATGTCGGTGATGAGGATGTCGGGCCGACCGGACTCGACCTTGCGGAGGGCATCCTCTCCGTCCACGGCCGGATCCAGGGGCTCGATCATGAGGTCTTGCCAGTCCAGGACGTGCATGAGGTTCTCGCGCACCCAGTGCTCGTCGTCCGCGATCAGGAGGCGAAACGAGCTGCCACTCACGACGCCACCGCGCCCTGGCCCGCCCGAGGGACGGCCAGCGTAACCGTGCTTCCCTCCCCCGGGGCGCTGTGGACCACCACGCCGTACTTCTCTCCGAAGAGAAGCCGCGTGCGGGCGTGGATGTTGCCCAGCCCCACCGAGGAACTCTTGTCCAGCGCCTCGGCCGGCCCGGTTTGAAGCTGCCGGTTGATCTCATCCGCGTCCATGCCCACGCCGTTGTCGCTCACCGAGAGCACGATGCTGCCGTCCTGGATGGCGCCGGAAATGACGATCTTCTTCGGACCCCGCTTGTTCTTCAGGCCGTGCGTGAAGGAGTTCTCCACCAGCGGCTGCAGGGAAAGTCTGGGGACGCGCTCCTGCAGCAGCTCGTCATGGATGCGCAATTCCAGCTCGACGCCGTTGTGCGTACGGACGTTCATGACGTAGGTGTAGTTCTTGATATGAAGGATCTCTTCCTCCACCGTCGCGAGGGGATCCTTCATGTCGATGCTGTAGCGGAAGATGTTGGACAGCGCCTGGCACATGGCGGCCACAGTATGGCACTGCTGGGAGGCGGCCACGTCCCGCATGGCTTCCAGCGAGTTGTAGAGGAAGTGCGGATTTACCTGGGCCTGCAGGGCCTTGTACTCGGCCTGCTTCAAGAGCAGCGTGACTTTGTACTCCTCCGCGATGAGCGCCTGGATGCGGTCCAGCATCTCGTTGATGGTCTGGCCCAGGCTGCCGATCTCGTCCCGCTTCAGCCCGGTGAGCCTCACGTCGGTGGCGCCGCCTTTGATCTGCTGGAGGCTGCGCACGATCCGGGAGAGGGGCGTGGTGAGGGACCGCGTCAGCAGAGCGGCGGAGACGATCGCCACCGTCACGACGATCAGTGCGATGATCAGCATGTTCCGCCGCAGGACCGACTGGCTCTCCTGCAGGAGGTACTGCGGCGTCAGGGAGTAGGCCGTGAGGTCGTACTTGCGCTGCGGCACCTGGAAAAGGACCGAGTCCCCGATCTTCTGCGCGCCGCTGGAGGTCCCGGCCGCGCTGGTCTTTCTGGACGTGAGGGACTGGTACAGCTGCGTGTCCCGCGCATTGGGGTTGCCGAAGGAGACCGTGGGGCGGTCCCCCGCGGGCTGCAGCCACACGAGCTGGCGGTCCGAATACACGTACTTCTCCATGATGCGGGAGAAGCTTCCGCTGTCCACGTCGCACACCACGAAGCCGATCTTCTTCGTCACGTTGTTGGCGTAGATCTTCAGGACGAAGCGGACGATGTCTTTCGCTCGGCTCGTGTTGAGGTAACTGGAGACGAGCATGACCCGGCTGTCGGACTGCACATAGGAAGTGACGGAATCCGTGTTGTCCTGGTAGGGGTCCTGGTAGATGTCCTCGGGGTAGTTGAACCGGGGCGTGTTCGCGCTGCGGTAGTAGGACACCAATCCCTGCTTCATCGTGTACACGTACAGCGCGTTCACGTTCTGGGCGGGGTCGAAGACCGTGAGCGCCAGGTCGTAGGCGATGCGGTCGTAGCGGCGGTGAAGCTCCTCCGGCGGCAGGGCCCCGCCCAGGTCGCGGATGAGCTCCGTCTGGTTGTAGATCTTGATGAGGTTGTTCTCGTAGGATTTGATCCACGTGTACAGCTCATCCTGCATGTGCTCCAGCGACTTCTGGCTGGCTTCCTGTTCTTGGCGGTAGATAATTGACGATGCGGAGTATTGAAAGAACAGCGTCTGCAGAACGAGTGCCACGAGCGTGCAGGAGATGCAGAGGATCAGAATCTTCGTGCGCACGCCAAGCGCCATGATCCCGTTCGTCCGAGGTACCGGGTTTTCCCGCGGCCCGGGTCGCTGCGTAAAGCTCGTCATAGGCGCCCGTCAATCGTACTGCTCCCGAGGTTGAGTAACAAGCTCCTCTTTCGGCGCTGACACCGTAATCGAACTCGTCGCTGGAAGAGCGCTCCTGTTTTGCACGTCCGACGAGGAATAGCGTCCTCCAAGGCACTGTACAACCACTGGACGCCGATTCAACCCTGCCGGTTTCCGGGAGAGCGGATGTGCAGGTACGGTTTGGGAATCGTTGACATCGCACAGTTTCTGACATCTTGTATCTGACAGCGCATGGCTTTTCCCAGCCCTCAATAGTGCAACTTTTTGTCCAGTTAGGAATTATAAATGCCCCAGAGATGACTCGAACATCCGATCTACGGTTTAGGAAAACGGGCCCGAGCCGAGTCGGCGCGAGTCTCTCTGCAAGTCACTGCTGACTAAGAGTATTCGCTACAAGAGGTTGGGGGGCACGGGCAAAGTCTTTTGTCTGGTGGAGGCTCCGAACAAGGAGGCGGCAGCTTCGGTCCACCGGGAGGCTCACGGTCTCGTCGCGGACGAGATTGTCGAAGTCAAAGAAGGCGCGTAGAAACTTGCGGTGAAGTTGGCTCCTGCCAGCGCCGGTTGGCAGGGCCGTCTTGGCGCTTTGGCAGAGAGGTCGGCGTTACACATGCAGCCCTCGTTCCAGGTGCCGGGCATGGCGAACTCTCCGCCGGTCAAAGAATGCTCATGTAATTGCGCTGGAGCGTCTTGGTATTGGAGCGCTCTCGGTTTCTGCGGACTGGACTTGAACCAGCACACCCTTTCGGGCACTAGCCCCTCAAACTGGCACTAGCCATCTTTTGAGCTTGTAAGGGCTTGCAGTAGAACGCACCCTATTTGTAGCAAGTATCCAAGCAACAAGGACTTCCGTCAACCGGACCAGCAAAGACTTGCAATAGCTTGTCAGGACTGCGAAAAGAATAATGTAACAGATCGTGTCTCAGCGAAGCGGCGCCGTTTGTTTCTGTTCCTTGCACCCGGAGATGAACAGAATGGCCCGGCGAACACAAGGTCGGCTGTCTCTGTAGGCAGGTTCCTCACTATGAGATCGATTGAATGTATCGAGCTTTGCTGGGGCTCTTGGTATGAAAACCTGTCTACGTGATTCGCACGAAATCTTCTGGAGAAATACCCGCCTGTTTCAGGATGGCTCGCAGCGTTCCTTCGGGCAAATTGCCGGGGTGATTTGGAACTGTCGTTCGCCGCCGACTTGCCGGATTCCACCAGATCTCGTGGCTTCCCTTCGCGTGGCGGTCAAACTCGAACCCGAGCTCGCGCAGGCGCCGCACCACCTCTCGGTAGCGGAATCCCGAGAGCCGGCCCATCAGGTCCCGACAGCGACGTTGAGCTCAATGCGCGTAGTGATGGGATGCAAGCCTGCGGGGAGCGGATCGCCATGTTCAATGTAGGAGTCGAGAAGCTTGCGCGCCACATCGCGGGCGATTTCCACTGTTTCGTTCACCGTTCTCCCTTGGGCGACCAGTCCCGGAAGGTCCTCGGAAGTGGCCAAGAACTGTCCCTCAGGAAGCGCCTCGACGGTCAGCCGGATGGAGTACTCGCCAGATCCTTTGATCATAACAAACAAGGATAGCGAACGCAGCCCTTCGCGGCAAGGCCACACCCTGCGTCCGGAGCGGGTGTCAAGATCCTCGTCGATTCGGATGGGGACGTCCGGGCGCTGGGAGATCCGTCATAACGGCAAGGACTTGCATCTGCGAACTGAACGCTGAATCGATCTGGGGAGCAAGACTATGAGCCAGAGCGAGTAGGGGGGTCTTAAGGTACAATCCAGGGTGTTCCGTTTCGGCAAATTTGCCGCTACCCTGCTACCTGCACGAAAATGCTGGGAAAACAGCTAAAAGTTTGCTTGTGAATCGGTAGCGGTAGCGGCAAAGATCCGCTACCCTGACGTCTCGTTCTTCAAGGAACCAGACGAAAACCGCTATCCGGCGGGTCAGTGCCAAGTAGCTGCAAGGCTCCCGCCTTTGGAAACGCCCCGACACCCAGCGTGGGGTGATAGGCCATAGGCAAGACAACAGGTGCGTTTTTCTCTTGACACCGGGCGAATGCGTCTGATATTGTGTCTCTGAGCAAATATTCAATTAATAAGCAGATGATGATAAGCAGATGAATAGCAGGAAAATAGCCTCAAGCCACGCATCGCCGGAACGTCTGTTTCTCGGAAACGTAAAGCACGACTACCTGGTGGAAATGAAGGGAATCGTGAAACGGTTTCCTGGGGTCCTCGCACTCGACCACGTGGATTTCGATGTGCGCCCCGGTGAGGTGCACATGCTGCTCGGCGAGAACGGCGCGGGGAAAAGCACCCTCATCAAGGTCCTGAGTGGCGCGTATGCCTGCGACGAGGGTGAAATCGTCATCAAGGGGCGGAAGGTAGACATTTCCTCCCCCATCGACGCCCTTAGCCGGAACTTGCGTTTCATCTATCAGGAACTGAACCTCGTCGAGCAGATGGACGTAGCCCGCAATATGTTCCTCGGGCTGGAGCCGACTCGCATTCGAGCGCTCGGCGTACTGAACACGAAGAAACTGTATTCCCTCGCTAGCGAGTACCTTGCGCGTTTTCATATTGATCTCAATCCCCATGAGTCCGTGGGGAGGCTGAGTGCGACACAACAGAAGATGGTCGAGATCGCCAAGGCACTTGTTGCGGATATCTCGGTGCTGGTTCTCGATGAGCCAACGGACGTGCTCGAGGATAAAGCCCGCCAGGAGCTGTTCGACATCATCCGCAAGTTGAAGAGCGGGCATAACATCGGGTTCGTCTACATCTCTCATCGCTACGCCGAAGTGCACCAGCTAGGGGACCGGGTAACGATCCTTCGTGACGGGAGAAAGGTGGGGACCTATTCGATCTCAAACATCTCCCTCGACGAGATCATCGAAAAGATGACCGGAGGGAAAATCGACGACCAAGGTCTGGCAGTGACCACGCCGAAAGCAGAAGAAGCGCTACGTATCTCGCACATCGTGAAAAAGCCATCCCTCAACGATATCTCCCTCTCCGTGCGCAAGGGGGAGCTGGTTGCGGTGACGGGACTCATGGGCGCGGGCAAGACCGAACTAGCCAGAGTAATCGCAGGGATTGATCGGCCCGATTCCGGCACAATCTCCATTGACGGGAAGCTGGTCTCCAATGTGGATCCAGCAGCAGGAATACGCAATGGCATCGCATACATGACTGAGAACCGCAAGGCCGAGGGCCTGATCCTTATGCAGACCATCCGGAGCAACTACGCGCTCCCGAGCATCAACCGCCTTAGTCGGCTGGGCCTTGTGAAGTACGCAGAGATAGGGGCAGAGATCGATGGTTATATGGTGAAGCTTCGGATCAAGGCGAGGGACAGGAATGTTCTCACGGGTCAGCTGTCCGGCGGAAACCAGCAGAAGGTTGTGCTCGCGAAGTGGCTTGGCATCGTGTGCAAGGTGCTTCTCATCGACGAGCCGACGAGGGGTATCGACATCAAGGGTAGGGCTGATGTCTACAGGATTCTTGAGGATCTGCTTCAGGAGGATGTCAGTATCGTCATGTTCACATCCGACTATCAGGAAGCTCTTCAGATGGGCAACCGAGTGATCGTACTCCACCGGGGAGCCATCTGCGGAGAGTTCGCACGGGGCGACGCCACGGAGGAGGACATCCTGCGCGTTGCAATCGGCGAAAGAAAGTGCGCCACCCTGTGACACCTTTGTCAGAAAAGACGCGCACATCAGGGGGAACGACCGAATGGAACAGCAGCTGAAAGGAACAACCGCGATCCTGAGAAGACCAGGCATTCCACAACTGATGGCACTGGTTACGATTCTTCTTGTGTTTTCCATCTGGGCGCCTTCCTTCCGCAACATCGATACCTATTCTGCCATCCTTCAGCATTCGGCGATCCTCGGCATCGTCGCCTGCGGTACGACAATCGTACTCGTCTCGGGCGGGTTGGATCTGTCGGTGGGCTCGGTCATGGCGATTTCTACTGTGCTCGTAGGAACCGTCCTGGTGAGCAAGCTGCCTATTGTATTGGCAATCCTGGTGGGCGCGTCCGTCGGCGCCCTCTGCGGTCTGGTGAACGGCACGGTCATTGTAACAACGGGCGTCCCGGCCTTCATCGCCACAATGGGGATGATGATGATCGCCAAGGGGGCGTCCCTCATCGAGGGTGCTGGCAAGGATATGTCCATCTTCCCGAAGGCATTCACGAGGTTGGGCACGGGACTCACATGGCCGGGGATCATTTTTGCCTCATGCGTGCTTTCCATCTTTTTCATCCTGTCCAGAACGCGTTTGGGCTTCAATGCGTATGCGATCGGGGGCAGCATCCGTGTCTCGCGTCTATCCGGCCTCAAGGTGAAGAGGAACCAAATCATCTACTATGTGATTGGCGGATTCCTGGCGGGACTTGCAGGGGTGATCTATACGGCCAAGTTCGATCTGGCCACTCCGAACACGGGGGACGGGTGGGAGTTG
>JBEKXR010000169.1:0-7707 GCA_049511935.1 Spirochaetia bacterium
CTTGATGTACCCGAGGTTGCGGGCGATTTTCAGCGCTTCCGAATCGACGTCCACCTCGGTGGCGGCCATGATGTTCTCCCTGACGATGAACTCGGAATTGAACGGACATCCGGGCTCCCGGCACCTGACCTTGAAAACCCCTTCCTTGAGCCTGAACGACATGACATTCCTCCTGTTTCGGCAGTCTAGCTTCAATTATATGCATCGGGCGCATACAATTCACGTGTCTTTTCCGAGGATGGATTCGCACCGGCGGCTGCCTGGTCCGCCGGTCATGCCCGGGGAAGAACCATGCCACCCACTCCCCGGCGGCGGACAAACCGCGCTCCAGCCCCCCTCCCGCCAAGAAACATTCCGTAATGCATAGGTATGCACAGGGCCGCCTTCATCACGCCCGTCGCTTCCGCCGCGGCACGTCCGCCCATCGAGAAGAGCCCACCGACGGGCAGCAGGGCGATATCGGGACAGAGGTCCTTCATCTCGGGGATGAGGTCAGTGTCACCCGCATGATAGATCTGAAGCCCTTCCACGTCGATCATGTAGCCGAGCCAACCCCCCGATTCCGGGTGAAATCGCCTCGTCAGGTTGTAGGCTGCAATTCCCTTGACCGTGAACGGCCCTGTTCTCAGGGACTCGCCGGCAGCGAGAGCCAGCTGCCCTGGTTCCGCACAGGAGCGCGGCAGGACGATGACTGTGTCCTTTTTTCGCAAGCCCTCGATCGATTTCCTGTCATAGTGATCCTGGTGGGGATGAGTGACCAGGATAAGATCAGCGGGTCCAGCCCGGGCAGGAACCCGGAAAGGATCGATGAAAACCACCTGTCCCGCATCGGTGCGCAACTGGAATGCGGACTGGCCGAACCAGCGCAGGTGCGCCAGGGCCCAGGTTTTCAGGGCTCCAATCGATTTGTCCACCATCTCTCTCCATGCTGATATTCGATCCATGAGCATGCGGAAGTCAATCGACCCCCCCCGACCTCGCGGCTCTCGCTGCCCGCCCGAGCACGGGATACCCGTGCGGGGGCGGTCAAAATGTCGCCAGGAGCGACCGCGCTGCCGCCCTCCGCACGTCTTCGGCGTGCTACGCCTCCCTGGCTATGGTCGGCCTTTCGGCCATCGCGGCCGCTCTTGGCGGCATTTCATGGCCTCGGCCGACCTCGCCATCCCTAGCTATGCATATTTATGCACGGGGTGTATTGACCCTCACTCCCGTGCCGTGAGATAACTGCGGCACCAGAAGGGGTACGAATATGGCGACGGCCAGTGGTTCCATAGATCCTCGGATCAGGATGCAGCGTGAAGGGCTCTACGATCCCTTCTTCGAGCACTCCAGCTGCGGCGTGGGGTTCGTCGTGAACGTCGACGGCAGGCGCACGCACCAGATCGTCCGCAGCGGTATCACCATACTGCTGAACCTCGTGCACCGCGGTGCGGTCGGGGGCGATTCCCGCACGGGGGACGGGGCAGGAATGCTCGTGCAGGTTCCGCACCGCTTCTTCGCGCGAGAGGCGGACCGTCTCGGGTTCAGCCTTCCTGGCGAAGGCCTCTACGGGGTGGCAATGCTCTTCCTGCCCCGGGACGAGGAGAAGCGCTCGCGGGCACGGGAGCTCGTCGAGGACGCGGTTGTCGCCGGGGAGGGGAGCCTGCTCGGCTGGCGGGAAGTCCCGTCGAATCCCGAGCTGCTCGGGGAGTTGGCCCTCGTCTCCATGCCTCACGTCTCCCAGGCGTTCGTTACCTTCGAGGAGCTCTCCGGGGAAGCGCTGGAGCGGAAGCTGTACGTCACGCGAAAAGTCATCGAGTCCATGGCCGCTGCAGATGGGCTCTCGATGGAGGATCTGTACGTCAACTCCTTCTCCTCCCGCACGATCGTGTACAAGGGAATGTTCGTCGCCCCGCAGTTCGCGAGCTTCTACCCCGACCTGGCGGACCCGGATTTCGAGAGCGCCCTGGCGGTGATTCACCAGCGTTACAGTACGAACACCTTCCCGTCGTGGTCCCTGGCCCAGCCCTTCCGCTTCATCGCGCACAACGGCGAAATCAACACTCTCCGCGGCAATATCAACAAGATGAACGCGCGGGAGCTCACCATGTCCTCGCCCCTTTTTGGCGATGACATCAGGAAGCTCAGCCCGGTGATCCAGGCGGGACAGAGCGACTCGGGCATCTTCGACAATGTCCTCGAGCTGCTGGTCGCCGGGGGCAGGTCCCTCGAGCATGCGCTCATGATGATGGTGCCGGAGGCGTTTGGCCAGCGCTACCACATGAGCGAAGACAAGCGCGCGTTCTATGAATACCACGCGGCCATCATGGAGCCGTGGGATGGACCCGCCGCCATCTCTTTCAGTGATGGCATCAAGGTCGGCTCGATCCTGGACAGGAACGGGCTGCGTCCTGCCCGGTGGGTCGTCACCCGCAGCGGGCTGGTCGTCCTGGCCTCCGAGGTCGGGGTGCTGGACATTCCGCCGGAGGACGTCTTGCAGAAGGGCCGGCTCGCGCCCGGCAAGATGTTCCTCGTGGATACGGCGCAGAAGAGGATCATCTACGACAACGAGGTGAAGGCCGCAGTGTCGCGGCGCAAGCCGTACCGGCGCTGGGTGGAGGCCAACCGCATCGAGCTCAAGGGTCTCTTCCAGGTCTCGGGACCCGTCCGCACGGATCGCGCCGCTCTGCAGGAGAAGCAGTGGGTGTTCGGCTACACCATGGAAGAGATCGACATGGTCATCACCCCCATGGTGGAGAACTCACAGGAGCCCATCAGCTCAATGGGCAACGACCAGAGCCTCGCGGTGCTCTCCGACCGGCCCCAGCTCCTGTACAACTACTTCAAGCAGCTCTTCGCGCAGGTGACCAACCCGCCCATCGATCCCTACAGGGAAAACCTCGTCATGTCCCTGATGAGCTACGTGGGCAGGGAGAAGAACCTGCTGGAGGAAACCCCCGAGCACGTGCGGCAGGTGAAGCTTCTGCATCCCATTCTTTCCAACGATGACATTGCGAAGCTGCGCACGCTGGACCTGGGCGGCTACCGCTCCTGCGTGATATCAATGACATTTGTTGCCGCCGAAGGAGAGAAGGGCCTGGAGAAGTCCCTCGAGGCCCTCTGCGCCGAGGCCGAGGCACGGGTCGACGCCGGTTTCACGATGCTCATCGTGACCGACCGCGAGGTGAACGCGAAGCAGGCCCCGATCCCCGCGCTGCTCGCCACCTCGGCTCTCCACCACCACCTCACGAGGGTGAAGAAGCGCCACCTCACGGCGCTGGTCATCGAGACGGCGGACGCGCGAGAGGTGATGCATTTCGCCACCCTCATGGGATTCGGCGCGAGCGCCATCAACCCCTACCTCGCCATCGAGACGATCGCCGACCTGAAGGTGCGTGGCAGGCTCCCCGCCTCTCTCAACCTCGAGACGGCGATCGAGCACTACATCACCTCCCTGAAGAAGGGCCTGCTGAAGGTCATGTCCAAGATGGGAGTCTCGACGATCCGCAGCTACAAGAGCGCGCAGATTTTCGAGGCGGTGGGGCTGGCGGAGGATTTCGTCCAGAAGTACTTCCGCGGAACACCTTCGCGCATCGGAGGGATCGGGATCGAAGCTATCGCGCGGGAGGTGCTCTCCCGGCACATCGCCGCGTATTCCCGAACGCCCGAACAGCGGGAAGCCCTGGATTCGGGCGGCGCCATTCATTTTCGCAGCTTCTCGGAAGGGCACCGTCTCTCGCCCCAGGCGATTGTCCTGCTGCAGCGTGCCGTACGGGAGAACGACTACAGCCTGTACAGGCAGTACGCCGCATCGATCAACGACGAGAGCAGGAGCCTGTGCACGCTTCGCAGCCTTTTCTCTTTCGTGAAGCGGGACCCGGTCCCCCTGGACGAGGTGGAGCCCGTGGAGACGATCGTGAAGCGGTTCGTCACCTCCGCGATGTCGTTCGGCTCGATCAGCAAGGAAGCTCACATCACCCTCGCCATCGCGATGAACCGGCTCGGGGCGGCGAGCAATTCAGGGGAGGGCGGGGAGGACGAGGCGCGCTACGCGCCGCTTCCCAATGGGGATTCCGCGCGCAGCGCGATCAAGCAGGTGGCCTCGGCACGTTTCGGCGTGACCTCGCACTACCTCGTGAACTCACGCGAGCTGCAGATCAAGATCGCGCAGGGTGCAAAGCCCGGCGAGGGAGGCCAGTTGGCCGGGCTCAAAGTGGACCTCGAGATCGCGAAGGTCCGGCATTCCACCCCCGGGGTCACCCTCATCTCCCCGCCGCCGCACCACGACATATACTCCATCGAGGACCTCGCCCAGCTCATCTTCGACCTGAAGAGCGCCAACCCCGAGGCTAGGGTGTCCGTGAAGCTGGTGGCGGAAGTGGGAGTGGGCACCATCGCCGCCGGCGTGGCAAAAGCCAAGGCGGACATGGTCCTGATCGCCGGGTACGACGGCGGAACGGGGAATTCCCCGATCTCGTCGATCAAGCATGCGGGGATCCCCTGGGAGATCGGGGTGGCCGATACCCAGCAGACACTGGTGATGAACCGGCTGCGGGACAGGATCCGGGTCCAGGCGGACGGGCAGATGCGCACCGGCAGGGACATCGTGATCGCGGCCCTGCTGGGCGCGGAAGAGTACGGGTTCGGCACCATCTCACTGGTCGCCATCGGATGCATCATGATGCGCAAATGCCACCTCAATACCTGCCCGGTGGGCGTGGCCACGCAGGACCCCCGGCTGCGGGCCCGGTTCACCGGCAAGCCCGAGCACGTGGTGAACTTCATGCGGTTCGTCGCCCAGGACGCGCGGGAGATCATGGCCTCCCTGGGGTTCCGCACCGTGGACGATATGGTGGGCCACGTGGAGGCGTTGGAAACACGCACCGCCCTCGACCACTGGAAATCGCGCGGGCTGGATTTCTCCCGGGTGCTCGCCCGTCCCGAGGTCCCGCCCGGAACCTCGCTGCGATGCACGACGAAGCAGAACCACGACATGAGCCTGTCGCTGGACAAGGAGCTGATCCTCAAGTCACGCCCGGCGCTGGAGGCGGGGGAGAAGGTGCGCCTGTTCATGACGATCCGGAACTGCAACCGTGCGGTCGGGGCCACTCTCTCCGCGGAGGTCTCCCGGCGTCACGGCGCGCAGGGGCTGCCGCCGGACACGATCAACGTGTCCTTCACCGGTTCGGCGGGCCAGAGCTTCGGCGGGTTCCTCGCGCACGGGATCACATTCGAGCTGGAAGGTGATGCGAACGACTACTTCGCCAAGGGACTTTCCGGCGGAAAGATCATCGTCTACCCGCCTCGCGCCTCCACCTTCCGTGCGCGGGACAACATCATCACGGGCAATGTCAATCTCTTCGGCGCTACCGGGGGCGAGGTGTACATCAACGGCATGGCCGGGGAGCGCTTCGCCGTGCGAAACTCCGGGGCAATTGCGGTCGTGGAAGGCCTCGGCGACCACGGCTGCGAGTACATGACCGGCGGCCTCGTCGTGGTGCTGGGCAGGACGGGAGTGAACTTCGCGGCCGGCATGAGCGGCGGCATCGCCTATGTCCTGGACGAGGACCAGCTTTTCGACACCATGTGCAACCTCGAGATGGTGGACATCGAGCCGGTCACGGCGGCCCGCGACCGCCGGACGCTCAAAGAGCTGGTGGAGCGGCACGTGATGTACACGCGCAGCGAGCACGCCACACGCATCCTCCGGGACTGGGACGAGATGCTCCCGAGGTTCGTGAAGGTGATGCCGATCGATTACAGAAAGGCCCTCGAGCGCATCGCCAAGGACCAGACCAGGGAGACCGAGGTTGTGGGGCTTACCGAAGAGGTGTACCGCTGATGGGACACCCTTCCGGCTTCATCGATCACCCCCGCGTCTCCTACTCGAATCTCCCCGTCGACGAACGGGTCACAACGTGGAAAGAGTTCAACATCCCCGTCACCGACGCGGAGCTCGCGCGGCAGGGTTCGCGCTGCATGGACTGCGGCATCCCCTTCTGCCATTCCACGGGGTGCCCGGTCTACAACCTGATCCCCGAGTGGAACGACCTGGTGTACAGGGGCGACTGGAAGGAAGCCCTCGTGCGCCTGGAGATGACGAACAACCTTCCCGAGGTCACTGGCAGGATCTGCCCGGCTCCCTGCGAAGCCTCCTGCGTGCTTTCCATCAACACGAGCCCCGTCACGATCAAGCAGATCGAGCTCACGATCGCCGAGCGGGGCTTCTCCGAGGGATGGATCGTGCCGCACCCGCCGACCAGCCTCACCGGGCGCCGTGTCGCCGTGATCGGCAGCGGGCCCGCGGGCCTGGCCGCGGCACAGCAGCTGCGCCGGGCCGGCCACGAGGTGACCGTGTTCGAGCGTTCACCCAGGGTCGGCGGCCTGCTGCGCTATGGGATCCCCGACTTCAAGCTGGAGAAGCACGTGTTGGACCGCCGGGTCCATCAGATGGAGGCCGAGGGAGTGCGCTTCGAGACCGGAGTGGAGATCGGCGAGGACATCTCGGCGCGCTACCTCAGGGGAAGCTTCGACGTGATCCTCCTCACCATGGGCGCCGGACACCCTCGCGATCTCCCGGTGCCGGGCCGGCAGCTTCAGGGCATCCACTTCGCCATGGATTTCCTCACGCGCTCCAACCAGGCGCAGGCAGGAGAGATCGGCCCCGAAGAGGTCGTCTCCGCGAAAGACAAGGTCGTGCTGGTGATCGGCGGCGGTGACACGGGCTCCGACTGCGTGGGCACCGCAATTCGCATGGGCGCCCGGGAAGTGCACCAGTTCGAGATCCTGCCGAAGCCTCCCGAATGGAAGGAGCCGTGGAACCCCAGCTGGCCCGCGTGGCCGAACATCCTGCGCACCTCCAGCTCCCAGGAGGAGGGCTGCGCGCGCGACTGGTCCGTCACGACGCACCGCTTCACGGGTGAGGACGGCCGGGTCACGAAGGGCAACTTCGGGCGCGTGGAATGGAAAAAGGCAAACGGGGGAATGAAAATGGAAGAGGTCCCCGGCTCGGAGTTCTACCGCAAGGTCGACCTCGTGCTCCTCGCCATGGGGTTTGTGCACGTGACGCACGGCAAGATCATCGAGGAGCTGGGCGTGGAATACGATCCGCGCGGGAATATCCGGTGCAATCCCGACTATTCCACCTCGGCGCAGGGGGTTTTCGCCGCGGGGGACGCGAACACGGGAGCCTCGCTCGTGGTGCGGGCGATCTTCCATGGCCGCGAGGCGGCCCGGAACATCGACAACTATCTCAAGGGCTGACCCCGACGGAAGGCTCGCGCCGGCCGCGCCCTCAGGGCACCGCAACCTCCCAGGTCTCGAACTCCTCGGAGATGCCTTTCGCCGTGATCCTGCCGAAGAATCGGGCCGACACCGCGTCTTTCACCGCGTGGTAGACGGGAGCGCTCACCAGCACGCCGTCGATCGGCGCCTTGCTCTCCATCCGCGAACCGAGATTCACGTGGGAGCCGATCGCCGTGTAGGCCATGATCCGGGTCGATCCCATGTCGCCGACCACGAAGTGATAAGCGTATTTATAGCCTTTTGCGCCGCGGTAGTCCTCGATTCGCACCGATTCCCTGCACCTGCTGGCCTGTTTGGGATACAGGACCCGCATTGATAATCTGACTTTCCGCATATACCCGATCGTTTTACTGCGATCATCCCTGCAACAGCGGATGGGTGAGCATAGTCGTGCCATACGGAGCAGGGAGTCCTGACTCCGTC
>JBEKXR010000170.1:0-7703 GCA_049511935.1 Spirochaetia bacterium
ACCCGACACCAGGGCAAAGTCTGTCGATGAGTGCAGGGCCTGCGCCTTCTCCCGCATGCCCTTGAACCGCGAGGGGTCGGTCGGGTCCGGGAACTTGTACGCCTTCACTTCCGCAAAGCTCTTCCCCTTCAGCACCGGATCCACATTGTCCGCATAAAACCCGAGGCGCCTGTATGTCGTCCCGAACTCGTCCTTCCAGGTTCCGTCCGGGTTCTCGGCGTAGGTCCAGGAGGAAGGAGCGCTCGGATACAGGTATCTCGTATCGACGCCGAGTGAGGTCAGAACCTTTTCGCTGTTCAGTGTGATCCGCTGCACGGCATCCAGGACCACGATTTTCTCCTGCACCCCGAGACGCTCCAGGAGGTTGGCATACGCAACTTCGTGGATGCTGGAGACGATGCCGTTATTGTCGATGGGTACCCGGTCAGGTTCCTCGTGGTTCAGGGCAAGGCGGACTCGTTCTCTGGGCGTCATGCGGCACTTCCCTTGTGTGGGCAAGAATGATGAATCATACGAGAGGCAATTTCACCTGTCAACGAAATGTGGATCGCGTTCAAGCGAAAACGGAGAAAAACCGGTCAAAGAACCGGTCCCTGTCGACCGATACCGCGACCTCGTGCCAACCCGCTGCCGGATCGACCCCCCAGTGCATGGCACCGGCCAACCGCCTGCTCTCCAACTCGACCTCGACCGTGCCACGCACGAACCGGCAGAGAGTCTCGTCAAAGACCACGGCGGCGGCCAGCGGGTCGTGGAATACCAGCCTGTCCCGATGCCGGAACCAGACCTCCGCGAAATCGAGCACGGGCTTCAAGAGGGCGGCCTGGAACCTTTCGCGCACCTCGTCGATCCCGAGTGAGAGCTGCGTGGTGACATCGAGCCCGACCGTGCGGTGAGCGGCAGTCCGATGCTTGTACACGATCGCGGCCGCATGCGGGTCCAGAGACGCGTTCCATTCGACGGGTCCCCATCCCGCGACACGATTGGAAAAGAGCCCGCACATCGACACTATCCCTTTCAACAGGAGCGGGATGCCCGGATCCATCCCAAAGAGCAGGGCCACGTTCGTGAGCGGTCCAATCGTGAGAAGCACGATCTCTCCGGGGTGCGCGCGGATCGTCTCCTGCAGGAATCGCACCGCCTGTCCCCGGGGGAAGTCTGGTTCGTGCGGCCACTTCTCCAGCGCGGCCGCTTGCTGCGCCTGCGTCTGCCTCTGCCCCACCAGGAGGGGATGATCGGATCCGGGGAAAATCGGCACTCTCCGGCCGGCCGCGCGGCACATCACGTCCGCGAGCTGGGCGCGCTTCTCTGCCTCGCCGGTCACGGTCGTGATACCCAGCAGCTCGCACTCCCTGTTGGCAAGCAGGTACGCGAGAGCAACCGCATCGTCGATGTCGCTCCCGATATCGGTATCCAGCAGGACCTTCGTGCTCATGCCGCTCCCCTCCTCACTTCTTCGTCTCCTCCTTCGCCGCCCTGCTGCTGCGGAGGCGCGCGATGTAGAGGTACGCGGCGAGGTCCGGATCGAGGTTTCCCTCGCGCGCCATGCCCGTGACGCGCCTCTTCATTCTCGCCCTTTCCTCCTCGCGGGCGCGGGCAACGATTCCGGCCAGGGCTTCGGTCGAGAGCCCCGGTTTGGCGCGGAGGGCCCGCAGCCGCGCGGCCAGCCGGCCCAGGAGCTCCCGGGGAGCGGCGAGCCGCCGCGCGGCGATGTCCAGAAGGAACAACAGGAGCGAAGCGAGAAGGAAGTATTTCCACGCGTCGTTGCCCGCGCCTGCCGACCCCGGCTCACGGCGCAGCAGGGCGGCCAGGCCCGCCTCGTCATCGCCCGATGAAATGACCTTGCCCCCGGTCTCGACGGCCAGGCGCTCGAGAAGCGTCGAGTTCACGCCGAGCATCCTGTATTCCTCCGAGTAGGCGATGCTCGTGCCGATTGTGAGGGGCGGCAGGGTCGCCTCCGCGGAAGCCGCGGAGAGCGTGAGGATGTAGTCCCCCACTTCATCGGCGGGGAACACCGCCTGGTACAATCCCGGACTCGTCTGGGGCACGCGCAGCTCCACCCGGGCGCCGCCGGGACGGAGGAGAATGCCGCTGATGTCCAGACCGTTCACGAAAGCTCCAAGGGAGTCGTACGCATCGACCGTGACCGTGGCAGAGCCGCCGTCCGTATCGATCCGGGGATGCAGGACGTTCGTGTCTGCGGGTCTCTCGATCCACCGGACCAGCTGCGCGGCAAACCGGGGGAACTGGTCCCAGGCGAGAAACGCCGCGCTCCACCGCCCGCTGAGATCCGAAGTAAACGCCGCAGTGCGCCCCAGCCCGCAGCGCCATGCGGCCAGGAGCGGGGCATCGTAGAGCGCGGAGAGCACCTGCTCGGCACCCGACTTCATGTACGTCAGCACGAAGCCCCGCAGGCCGGGCAGGTCGCCGAGTGAGAGCCCGCGGACCATTTCAGCGGCAGAGAGCTCGCGGGGAAGGAAGCTCTTCTCCACGAGGAGCCCGCGGCTGGCCAGGGTGGTGTCAGTGAGGAAAATCCTCGGCACGTCGCGGGGGTCGCTCGTCGCATAGGTGCGGCCCCTGCCCCAGCGCGCCATGTCCGCCAGCAGCTCCGTGTCGGCATCGTCACCGACCGCCACGGTGGACACGGTGATGTGATGCCGGGCCATCCGTTCCAGAAGCGTCTTGAAATCTGCGGCATCGGTGAGCCCGTCGGTGAGGAGGATGACGTGGCGCAGGGGGGAGCTGGATGCGGACAGGACGCGGTCGGCTTCCTCCAGCGCGGGGAAGATGATCGTTCCCCCTCCCGGGGTCAGGGTGGCGAGGTCCGCCGCAATCTTCGCCGTGTCCCCCGCCCGGGTGAGGGGCACGGCCCACTGCCAGTCCGCGTCGAAGGCGATCACGCCGGCCTTGTCGAACGGGTTGAGGGATTCGATCGCGGCGAGCGCCGCGGCCTTCACGACATCGAGTTTCGTCCCCCCCGAAGGCACTTCAGCACCCATGCTGCCGGACTTGTCCACCACGAGCACGAGGGACAGGCCGGGCACGTCCAGCTGCGATTTTGCATCCATGTCCACCGGCAGGATCCGCTCGATCGGTGTCTTGTAGTATCCACCCGCGCCGAAGCTCGTATCTCCGCCGGCCATGAGGAGCCCGCCGCCGGCATCACGCACGTACCGGGCGATCGTTTCCATCTTTTCCGTCGAGATGCCGTACCCGGGAACATTGTCGAGGATCAGCGCATCGAACGGCAGATATCCCGCCAGGGTGCCGGGAAGGGCCGTCGCAGGCCTGGAAACGACCGAAATATCCTGGGCCGAAAGGGCCGAAAGCAGGGAGGGCGACCCTTTGCCGGGCTTCGAAACGTAGAGGATCCGCGGCGCTCCGCTCACCTCCACGAAACGGCGGTTGTGGTTGTTCTGCGGAACGCCGTCCCCCGGCGCCTCGACCAGCGCGTCCCATGCATGCAGGCCGCGCTCGGGAAACGAGCCGGTGAACTGCACGGCGTTTTCTCCGGGCGAAAGCTGCTCGATTCGGGTCGCCACGGGAGCCGCGTCACGCAGCAGCGTCACACGCGCGCTCACCGCCGTCCGGCTCCGTACCATGACGGTGACCTCGTGGGCTTCTGCCTCCCTGACCCTCTCGGGCGCGCGCACCTCTTCCACCGATACCTCCGGCCCGCGGACGGGAGCACCGAGCGGAAGGGGAAAGATCCGGGCGCCCATTGATTTCGCCACGCCCGCGGCGTCATCCGCGCTGCCCCGATTCTCATTTCCATCGGTGAGGAGAAGGATTCGGAGCGCACCTCCCGCGCCTGATGGGGCGCCCGCCTGGGCCAGGCCGTCCTGCAGGGCCGCACCGATGTTCGTGGCGCCGGGGTCGACATCCCCGGCTTCTTCCGACACCGGCACGCCCGGCTCCAGCGTCTCCGTCTCCGCGGCGGCCCCGAATCGGACGAGGACCGCGGAGTCGCCCCTCCCGAGCCTGCCGCGGACCGTCTCCACCACGCGAAGCGCGCGCTCCCTCTCGTCGGCGGAGACGCTGCGGGACTGGTCGAGCAGGAACACGATCGACAACCTGTCCGAAAGCCGGGCAATCCCGAACCCTGCCAGGCCGAGGACGAGCAGGAGAAGGGCCGCCGTGCGAAGCAGGAGGAAAACCGCTGCCCGGCGCGCGGTGAGCCGTTCGGCCTGCCGCCGCAGCGCGCGCAGGGTGAGGAAGACCATGGGGGGGAGAGCAAGCAGGGCAAGAAGCCACAGCGGCGAATGGATGCTCATGCCCGGGTCCTCCCCGGTGTCCACACCCAGGCCAGCCACTCCAGGAGCATGAGCGCGAGGGCCGCCGCGGCGAGGCCGGCCCACACGGGCGCCGCGATTCCGGCCGTCTCGCCCGTCCCCGGGGAGGCGGCGCCGGGCGCGTTGAAACGCGGCGAGATATCCGTTTCGTCGTCGTCCGTCAGTGTCACGGCGAACTCGCTCGACGATGCTCCGGATTCCACGCGGTAGAAGCCCGTCTCATCGGTATCGAAGAATTCTGTCGAGGATCCGCTCGATCTCATGCTCACCCGCCGGCCGTCCGGCTTCACCACGGTGAAGTCTGCCGCGTTCCCGGTGGAGATCACGCGGGCGTTGCCGGCCTGCACCTGGTCCGCCTGTGCCTCCAGCCAGGTCGGAAAAAACCAGGATAGGGCATTGGCCAGGAGGATGGGAAATCCGGGCCGTAGAGGGAAATCGGATCCCCGCGGATCGAATGCAACGAGAAGCGCCTTCATGCCCGCGTGGTCCCAGGAGAGCATGAGAGGTGATGTGCCCGAGGCTGCCAGGACGGAGAAGCCTGGTCCGGGGTCCAGGTCCAGGGCCTGCCCGATGGTCACTCCCGCGAGGGATACGGAATCGAGCAGCGGGTCGGTCCGGCTCCACCCCGTCACGGGGGGCACCCGCAGGCTCCCGAGCACGCGAAGCGGGAGGTTCGGAGGGGCCGCGGCGAAGATGATGAAGTTGCCCTTGTCAAGGGCGGGCGGTTGCACGCCGACGTACACGGTCACATCGTCGGGCGGCTCACGTGCGCGGCCCGCAGCCTCCGGCGCCGGACCTGCCTGCACGCGCACCGTGACTCCGGGCAGCGAGGCGAGCGCTTTTTCCACGAACCAGGGATCCGGCCCGACCAGGAGGACCTGCACGCGGCGGGCAGGGGCGAACATGGCGTAGGCCCGGTCGTCCAGCGGAAATGCGTCGCCCGTCCGCAGCTCTGCCTCCACCCTTCCCACGACGGGCCCCTTCCACGGAACACTCAAGGTGCTCCGCTGCCCCGCCGCGAGGATGAGGGTTCGCGAGATCACCACCTGGCCGCCCGCGCGGACAGTGAGAGGCACGGAAACAGCCGCGCGCCCTGCATTGCGCACCGCTATGAAAAGCTCGCAGGGTGCATCACCATCGGATGTCCGCCGGAAGGACATCCGCGTGATGCCGACGTTGTCATGCGCCGTGCCGACGATATCCACCCGGATCCAGGGGAGGGACGTGTCGACCCCGGGCAGCTCGTCGAAAGCGCCGTCGGTTTCCAGAACCACCCGTCCGCCGCGGCGGGGATCGCGAAGCGACATTGCGAATACCACGCTCGCCGCCACGTCCCCCGGCTCGTCGGTGGGCACCGCATCCTGGATCGCACGGCGCAGGGCAGCCCGGTCCCCGGTGAAGGCCGAGACCAGCCGGGGTCGCCGGGCCGCGAGCACCACCGTCATGCGTGAACCTCCACGGAGGCCAGCGACGAGTTCCAGCCCGCGCTCACGCGCAAGATCGAACCGAGTCCGGGCGCCCTCGCGCACCTGCATGCTCGCGGTGGCATCCAGGACGAGGATCACGTCTCCCGCACCGCCTCTGCCGAAAGACGGGAGGCGCGGCCCGGCGAGCGCCACCGCAACTGTCGTGACGGCGAGCACCTCCAGGAGGAGCACCAGGCTCGTGAAGAGCCGCCGGATCCGCATGTTCGCCTTGCGCTCCTTCAGCAGCTCTTTCCAGAAGACCAGGGAGGATACGGGGGTGGATCTCCAGCGGATCGAGAGTGCGTGGAGGAAGATGATCAGCGGCACCGCGAGGAGGAGAAGAAGCCAGAGAGGAGATGAGAGGCTCATCGCGCGTGGAGGTGGGCGCCCTGCCGCAGGTAGCGCAGCACCACGTCCTCGAACGGGACGATCGTAGCCGTGCGCAGGTACTCGATCCGGTTCTTCAGGCAGAAGGATTCGACCTCGCCGAAGAAGCCGCCGACCTTCGCGCGGTACGCGGCCAGGAGAGGACGGTCCACGGAGAGGGAGACGGTCTGCCCGCTTTCCATGTCCGTCAGCCTCAGCGCACCCAGCTCCTCGGGGCCGATCTCACCACGATCGAGGACGTGCACGAGCACGACCTCGAAATCGTGGAACAACAGCGCCCGCAGTCCGCGGCGGTACCCGTCGAGCGAGTCGTCGAGGAGGTCGGAGATCACGATGGCAAGCCCCGGGCTACGCGAGCGGCGCGCATAGTCCTGCAGCGACTTCGCGATGTCCGTGCCTCCGGAGGCCCGCAGCCCGCTCATGTACTCCAGCAGGTGGAAGAGCTGCATCCTTCCGCGCCGCGGGGCGAGGGCGCCGCCGGAGGCGGATTTGTCGCCACCGGAAGTGGATTTGGCGCCGCCCGAGGCGGATTTGTCGCCACCGAGCCCGGCCGCGAAGGTCGTGACACCGACCCGGTCCAGTGACCCGATGCCGACGTACCCGAGGGCCGCCGCGAGCCGGCGGGCGTAGTCGATCTTCGGAGGGGCTCCGTAGGACATGGACGCACTGGAGTCCAGGAGCAGGTGCACGGTGAGGTCCTCTTCCTCCGCGTACAGGCGCACGAAGAGGCGGTCCAGCCGGCCGAAGATGCCCCAGTCGATGGTGCGGAAATCGTCGCCGGGCTGGTAGGTGCGGTAGTCGGCGAAGTCGAGGCTTGTCCCCCGGCGGACTGACGCGTGCGCCCCCCGCGCCTCCCCCCGGTAGATGCGATGGGAGATGAAGGCAAGCGATTCCAGCTTGCGGAGGAACTCCCTGTCGAACAGCACTGTGTCCATCAGTCCTCACCGCGGAATGCGGCGGCTCCGGTGGCCGGCGTGTGCGAGAGCACGTCGTCGATGACCTGCTCGGCCGTGATTCCCTCAGCCTCGCCCTCGAAATTGAGAAGGACCCGGTGCCGCAGCGCCTGGCGCGCCATGGCCCTCACGTCGTCGAATCCCGCGTTCAGCCTCCCGTCGAACAGCGCGTTCGCTTTCGCGGCCAGCACGAGGCTCTGGGGCCCCCGAGGGCTGGCCCCGTAGCGCACGAAACGGGAGACGAGGTCGGCAGCTGCGTCCGTGCCGGGCCGTGTCGCAAGGGCGAGCCGGATCGCGAACTCCCGCACGTGCGCCGCCAGCGGCACCTCCCGCACGAGGCCCTTGATCCGGCGGATGCCCTCTCCGTCCAGGATGCGGGAGAGCGGTCCTTGTTGGCCGGCCGTGGTGCGGTCGATGATCGAGGATATTTCCTCGGCCGAGGGGTAGCCGAGGGCGAGCTTGAAGAAGAACCGGTCCAGCTGGGCCTCGGGCAGGGGATAGATGCCTTCCATCTCTATGGGGTTCTGTGTCGCCAGCACGATGAAGGGCGGGTCCAGGGGATAGGTGGTCCCGCCCACGGTCACCGTCTGCTCCTGCATTGCCTC
>JBEKXR010000171.1:0-7607 GCA_049511935.1 Spirochaetia bacterium
GGTGACGAACACGGGAAGGTTCCGGGAGCTGGCGAGGAGTCTCCTTCTCATGCCGACGCCTCCCTTCTGACGAACACCCGTGCGATCCTCGACCGGAACCTCTGGGACTGCAACAGGCAGACGGCCCACACGACAAAGGCCTTGACGACCGGGGCTACATCGGCGGGAACACCGAATGCGTAGATGGTTGTCGTCAGTGTCTGAATGATCAACGCGCCCACGACGCTCCCGAAGAGATAGAACTTGCCGCCGTTCAGGGACGTGCCGCCCAGCACGACGGCCAGAATGGCATCCAGTTCGAAGAGCCTTCCCGCGTTATTGCCGTCAGCGTTCATGACGGTGGAACAGACGATGAGTCCCGCGATTCCCGCGCAAAGCCCACTGAACGTGTAGACCCAGAAGAGGATGTTATTCGCGTTGATTCCGGATAAGCGGGCCGCTGTGGGGTTGATTCCCACCGCCTCGATGAACATTCCAACCGCGGTCCGTCTGGTGAAAAGGTAGGTGAAGAGCAGAACAAACGCCACGATGTAGATGTCAAACGGGAGACCCAGGACGTAGCCCTGTCCCAGGATGGCGAACGATTTTACGTACAGCCAGAGCTGCAACGAGTTCGTGAACAGCATGGCGATCCCGCGGCCGGCCACAAAAAGGATCAGTGTCGCGATGATGGGCTGCATGCGGACCCGTGACACCAGCATCCCGTTCCACATGCCCGCCGCGGTGCATACCAGCAACGCCGCGATCATCGCCACGGCGATGGGGTACTTCGGATTGCCGGCCAGATCTCCGCCGATGAGAATCGCGACGGCACCGGCAGAGACCGCGACGACGGAACCGACGGAAATGTCGATTCCGTGCGTCGCGATGACCAGCGTCATCCCGATGGACAGCAGCATGATCGGAGCGCCATTCTTCAGAATATCGATCAGGTTGCCGAACAGATGCCCTTCCTTGATCTCCAGGCGGAAGAAGTGGGGTGTGAAGAACAGGTTGAAGAGCAAGAGGACTCCCAGGGCGATAAGCGGCCACAGGATATTGCTGCGTCTCAGGGATTTCCAGGATATCACGCTAGTTTCCTCCCGCGATCGTATGCATGATGCTGGCCTCGCTGATGTTCTCTCCGTCCAATTCCGCGACTTTCACCTTATCCCTCAGGACGGCGATCCGGCTGCTGCATCGGACCACTTCTTCGAACTCGGAGGAAATGAAGATAACTCCCATCCCCTGCCTGCTCAGGTCCAGGATCAGCTCCATGATCTCCAGCTTGGCTCCGACATCAATTCCGCGCGTGGGCTCGTCCAGGATCAGGATGATCGGACTGGTGGCAAGCCATCGCGCCAGCATCACCTTCTGCTGGTTGCCTCCGCTGAGCTGACCGGCCCGGTTGTTCGCGCTGGGGGTCATGATTGCCAAAGACTTGATCATTTCATCGGCGATCTCCAGCTGCTTTCTTGTCGTAATGTATTTGAATATTCCATTCTTCGCCTGCAGGGCCAGGATGATGTTTTCCCGGACCGTGAGGTCCAAGAAAATGCCCTCGTTCTTCCTGTCTTCCGAGCAGAAGCCCATCCCGGCCATCATTGCGCTCTGGGGGGACTTGATGGCCGCCTTCTTTCCCTTGACCTGGATTTCACCCTGGTTCGCGCCGTCGATGCCGAAAATGAGCCGTGCCATTTCCGTCCTGCCCGAACCCAAGAGTCCGGCCAATCCGAGCACCTCGCCTTCGTTCAGATGGAGATCAAAGGGCGCTATGGAACCGCGCAGTCCAAGGTCCTTCACTGTGAGCACGTTCTTTGCATCCTTGTCTGCAGATGCAAACGACCTTTTTCTTTGATCTTTCTCCACGGCATAGCTGAACTCTGACAATTCCTTGCCGAGCATCTTGGCGATCAAATCCAATTTCGGGAGCGTCTCGGTCCGAAACTCCCCGACGAACTCCCCGTTTTTCAATACGGTGATCCGGTCCGCAATCTGGTAGGTCTGGTCAAGAAAATGGGTGATGAAGATGATGGCCAGTCCCTCGTTCCGCAGGGACCGGATGACCTTGAACAGTTGCTCCACTTCGGTCTCATCGAGACTGGAGGTGGGCTCGTCGAGGATCAGAATCTTGGAGGAAATATCCAGGACCCGGGCGATTGCTACCAGCTGTTGAATTGCGATGGAGTAGGAGGAGAGAATCTGGGTCACGTCGATGACGAGGTTCAGCCGCTTCAGGATTTCTTCGGACCTGCGAGCCATCTCCTTCCAGTCAATCCTCCCGAAGCGTATGGGCTGTCTGCCCGCGAAGATGTTTTCCGCCACCGAAAGGTTCGGGCAGAGATTGATTTCCTGGTACACCGTGCTGATTCCCAGCTTCCGTGCAGCGAGGGGGGAATCCGGACGAATTGGCCTGCCTTCCAGCAGTATTTCGCCAGAATCCTGCTGATGCACACCGGTCAGCACCTTCACCAAGGTGGATTTTCCGGCGCCGTTCTGGCCCATGATTGCGTGAACCTCACTTTTGAAAAGGCGAAAATCCACCGTGGAAAGGGCTTTCACGCCCGGAAACACCTTGGTGATCCTTTTCATCGACAGGACGGGAATTTCTTCGGTCATTTCCGCGACTCCTCTGGTGACATGATAAGCAGACCCGTCAATTCGTCAACTCCCGCCACAGGGGTGTCAGCATGAACCCCATTCAAAGGCGGGACCACCCCGAAGAACGAGGTGGTCCTGCATGATTGTGAATCAAGCGCCGAAATTCTTGAAATCAGTACTGGCGGCTCGGCAAAGCCGTAGCGGCATTTGAAGCGTCGAAGATGCCTTCGATAGTCCAGATCCTGGCGGGAAGCTTCTTGCCGTCCCTCAGGTCCCTGACGGCCTGCACGGCCTGGGGCCCGAGCAGGGGGTTGCATTCGACGGTGCAGTTCGCCTCACCGTTGACGATCGCCTGGAAAATGCCTTTCACTCCATCGATGGAGATGATGGTGATGTCCTTGCCGGGCTGGAGGCCGGCTTCCTTGATGGCCTGAATGGCGCCAAGGGCCTCCTGATCGTTATGCGCGAAGAGAACCTGGATTTTCGGGTCGGCTTTCAGGAAGGCTTCCATGACCGCCTTTCCCTGAGTGGAGGTGAAGTCACCGTCCTGAGAGTGATTGATCTTCCAATTGGGATGATTTTTCTGTATGTTCCGGAAACCCTGGGCCCTTTCAATGGCGGGAGCCGAACCAGTGGTCCCCTGAATCTCGGCGAAGTCGATTGGCGTGGTTCCGTCATCGATGCCCTGGTCCTTCAGATACTTTTCAAGCCAGAGACCTACCTTCTCTCCTTCCTTGATGAAATCAGAGCCCATAATGGTGAGCCGGTACATCTGGTCTGCCTTCGCGACATCCCTGTCAATCATGACGACAGGAATTTTGGCTTTCTGGGCTTCCGCGAGGACAGGGCCGTACCCGGTTTCAACAAGCGCGGTAAAGACAATGCAGTCGACCTTGCGTGCAACGAAGCTCCGCAGGGCCTTGATCTGGTTTTCCTGCTTCTGCTGCGCGTCGGCATACATCAGGGCGAAGCTGTCGTCTTGGGCGAACGCGTCCTGAACGGAGTGGGTGTCAGCGGTCCTCCACTCGCTTTCAGATCCGATTTGCGAGAAGCCGACGACCCACTGCTTGGGCGCTGCGATCGCGGCTACGGAGACCACCATCATGGCCACGGCGACGAGTGCGAGGATTTTTCCCCAGCGCTTCATAAAGCCTCCTTCGAACGAACTCTTGCGTAATGTGCCACTCTTTTCTTCATCATCAGAGATGAAGAAAACCCTTGAAACCCATTTCCCGAATCCCGTCAGTCATTCGACGGACTCTCGTGTACGTCTCTCCTCCTTCCCGTTTGCCTCCTTCACCCTGATCATCTAGTGAACATTCAGATACTTGTAGAGCTTCTCGTTCTTCAGCACTTGCTCGACAGTGAAATTCAGCGGACCGATGACCTGCGTCACTCCTCCGCCGGCGTTCATGAGATTGATGGTGGTGTTGATGGCGATGATCCGCACTTTCCCCTGGATGTCCAAGACATCGCCGTACTTGATGTCGTTTTGATCGCCGTCGGGTGTCACATAGATCTGTCTTCCCAGGTACTGGGTGACGACGAGCTTGTCCTTGTATTTCGGGTCCGGCGTGGTCCCTTTTGATTTCGGGAAACTGACCAGTTTCGGCTTGCCCTTCAGGATGTCGGTGACTTTCTTGATGATCTCTCCCGTGTCGGGTCCGTGAATCTCGTACACGGCGTTCGGATTATTGCCCGGCGTGAGCTCGATCCAATCCCGGTCCACATTGACCCGTATCTGGGCGTTTGCGGGAATCGTGTCACCGACCTTGACGACGACCCAGTTTCCGGCGCCGACCCTGTAGCTGACGGAACCGTCGCTGGTCTCCGAGTACAGCCCCACGCAATTCAGGGTACCTGGCTTCGCCTGTGCGGCCCCTAATCCTGCTGCCGCGATCAGAAGAAGGAGTACCATCAACCAACGAAGGAATTGCCGCATGAAATTGCTCCTCTGCTCTGTGAGCCGATGTGAGTCCGCCTATCTTTGTAGCACACCTTGCGGGTGGAGGTATTTAGACTATTCAGCTATTTTGTGCACTTTTCCGCTCCAGGCGCCCTGCCGCGAGGGCGGAATCATGCGAAACGGGCGGTCAGTACTTGCGGGTCGGCAGGATCGCTCGCGCGACTTCCGCGGGGAACACCACCTCCGAGGTGACGATGCGGACGGGCAGCTCCTTGCCGGACATGAAGTCCTTGACCGCCTTCATCAGCTGGGGGCCCAGCAGGGGGCTGCATTCGATGGACGCGTTGAGCTTGCCCGCGATCATCGCCGTGAAGGCGTCGCGGATGCCGTCCACGGATACGATCACCACGTCCTTCCCCGGCTTCATGCCGGCCGCCTCCATGGCTTCGATCGCTCCTATGGCCATGTCGTCGTTGTGCGCGAAGAGCACGTCCATCTTCTGGCCTTCCGCGGCCAGGTCCCCGAGAATCTGCTGCATGACCTCCTTGCCGACGCTGCGGAAGAAGTCGCCGCTCTTGGAAACGATGATGCGGTAATTGGGATGATCCTTGAGGATCTCCTTGAAGCCGATCGTCCGGTCGATCTCGGGGGCCGAGCCGATCGTGCCCAGCAGCTCCACGATGTTCACTGGTTTGTCGGTTTTCATGTAGTTGATGAGCCACCGCGCGGCGCGCCGCCCCTCCTCAAGGAAGTCGGACCCCATCAGGGTCACCCAGAGCGACTCGTCCTTCACGTCGACGGCCCGGTCGGTGATGAAAACGGGGATTCCCGCCGCTTTGGCTTCCCGCAGGACCGGTTCCCACCCCGACTCCACGATCGGGGAAAAGGCGATGATGTCCACCTTGCGCACGATGAAGGATCGCACCGCGGCGAGCTGCTTTTCCGGCTGCTGTTCCGAGTCGACGAAGACGAGGTCGATCCCGGCCTGCCGAGCCGCGGTCTTTATGGACTCTGTGTTCGCCAGGCGCCAGTTGCTCTCCTTGCCGACCTGGGCGAAACCCAGAACGATTCGATGATCCGGGCTGAGAAGACGCGGGCGCGCAGGCGCGCCGAGGGCGCCGCTCTCGATCGTCTTCTCCGTGACGAGAGCGGTCCGGAGAATCATCTTCTTCGGGATGCCCTCCTCGTGGTGGAGGATGTCCAGTGCATAGATGACCGCCTCCTTGCCGCCCGTCGGGCAGGTGAATGTGGCGGAAAGGGCTCCGCTGCGCACCAGCTCAATGCCGCCGTTCGGTCCGGGCAGCCCGTCGATGCCGACAACCCGTATGCCTTTGATCCCTAGCTTGACGGCCGCCCGGCGCGCTCCGTCCGCCATGGCGTCGTTCTGGGCGAAGATGACGTCCGCGCGGCCGTTCTTCTCCAGCCAGGCAGTCATCTCATCTTCCGCCTTGTCGCGCAGCCAGTCGGCGACGATCGTGCCCATGATCGTGATACTGTGCCTCGCCGAAATGGCCTCTCGGAATCCCACGCTTCTGTCGAGCACCTGGGGCGAACCGGAGCGGCCCATGATCTCGACGATCTTTCCGCCGTGTGCTCCGAGCAGCCCGGCGACGTACTGCCCCGCCTGCTTGCCGATGAGGCGGTTGTCGGGGCCGATGAACAGGGTGTAGTCGAACCCGATCACCGACCGGTCCAGAAGGATGACGGGGATTCGGTGATAGGCCTCCGTGATCACCGGTGAGAGCGCCTCCGAATCGTTCGGAGAGATGATGAGCAGGTCGATGCCGGAGCTCAGCAACGTGTGCACGTCCTGGATCTGGCGGCTGTTCGAGTCAGCCGCGTCCGTGAAAACAATGCGGAGGTTGCCGTGATGCGCCGCCTCGGCATTGATCTCGTCCCTCATGTTGATGCGCCATGGCTCGGTGAGGTTGGCCATGGAAACGCCTATCACATAGTCGTACGGTGCCGGGTCGTGCCCCGACGGGCGGCAGGTAGCGAGCATGAGAAGAAGCGGAAGCAGGAGGAGGGATTTCAGTGGTCTCATGTTCCACCCTTCCGGTATTCGACCGGCGGCCGCCCGAACACGCGCTTGAACGCCCGGCTGAAGTAGTGCTGGCTCTGGTACCCGACGGCCTCCGCCACCTCATACACCTTCACCGCCGGGTCGTTCATGATCTGCACCGCCTTGGTGATCCTCACGCGGGTCAGGTAGTCGACAAAGGAAAAACCGGTCTCGAGCTTCAGGAGCCGGCTGAGGTAGCCCGGGCTGATCTGGGCGGTGGAGGCCACTTCCTCGAGGGACAACGTCGGCTCCCCGTAGTGGGCGTCGATGTATCGCTGCGCGAGGACCACGAGGCTTCGGTGGCTTCCCTTCGCCGAGACCTCGGCGCTCAGCGCCTCGTATGCCTCGGGCACCCCCTGCGGCGCGTCCTCCACCGTCGCCTGCGCGACGATCAGCGCCTGGCAGAGGGAGGGGACCACGCGCGCCTCGGTGCGGGATGCCGCCTCCACCCACGCCTGGCCTCCGCAGGAATGGGCGAGCACGACGATGTCGTCATGGTCGTCGAGGAAGACCCAACGCGGGGTGAAATCGCCGAATGCCTCCTCCACCACCGAGCGGACCGCGTAAAGGGCGAGCCGCCGTTCCCGTTCTTCGGACTGCGCCGTGGCGACCGCCCGCTCCATGACGTGGATCACGGCCATCGCGAGCTGTCCGGAGGTCTCCATGCCCAGGAAGCGCGCCTGCTCGGCGATCTCCAGGGGGGAGAGCCGGGCGCGCACCCAGTCGCGGAGGAACTGCTCGCGCAGCAGGGGCATGTTCCGTTCGAGCTGCTCGTGCGCCCACGTGACATACTGACGCTGGCGGCGTGACTCGGTGAGCGCTTCCTCGGCCCGGGCGAGTACGTTCGCGAGCACCTCCTGCGGCACCGGTTTCAAGACGTACTCGAACACCTTCAGGTGCAGCGCGCGCTGGGCGTATTCGAACTCGTCGTGGCCCGACACGACGATGATGATGCAGTCGCTCAGGACTCCGTTGATCCTCTCGATCAGCTCCAGGCCGTTCAGGAACGGCATGCGGACATCGATCATGAGGATGTCCGGCATCTCCTTCTTTACGAGA
>JBEKXR010000172.1:0-7578 GCA_049511935.1 Spirochaetia bacterium
GGATTTGCTTTCCTGCGATTGACAGCCCGGAGTGCGGAACCTATCCTCGGTGCGGAAGGACGGCCCGTGTCGAAGTCGAAAACCATCTTCGAATGCTCAGGCTGCGGTCACCAGGAGCCCCGGTGGCTCGGACGATGCCCGGAATGCGGCACGTGGAACGGCTTCACGGAGGTCCCCGCGGCGGACGCGCCCGGGCGCCCGGCCCCCGGTGGATCCTCCCGGGAGAAGAAGTCAGCTTTGCCGATCCCGCTGTCATCCATCGAGACACGCGATGGCATGCGCCTGGACACCGGCATCGCGGAGATGAACAGGGTGCTCGGCGGCGGTCTCATGCGCGGTTCGTCCGTCCTGGTCGGCGGCGAGCCGGGCATCGGCAAGTCCACGCTCATGCTCCAGCTCGCCGCGCGCATCGTCACGCCGGGGAGGAGCTTGTACGTCTCGGGGGAGGAATCGCCGGGGCAGCTGCGCATGCGAGCTGAAAGGCTCGCGGTCTCCTCCCCGCGAATCGAGGTGCTCGCAGAGACGGAGCTCACCGCGATCATGCAGGTGCTCGAGCAGGTGAAACCCGTGCTCATCATCGTGGATTCCCTCCAGACGCTCTACACGCGGGAGGTGAACGCGCTGCCGGGATCGGTGAACCAGATCAAGGTCTGCACCCAGGAGCTTGTGGAATGGGCGCGGTCGCGCGGATCCGGGCTCCTTCTCGTAGCCCACGTGACGAAGGAGGGGGCAATCGCCGGGCCGAAGCTGGTCGAGCACCTCGTGGACACCGTGCTCGATTTCGAGCAGGCCAGCGCGGAGGTACGCACGCTGCAGGCGGTGAAGAACCGGTTCGGGTCGGTCGACGAGATCGGCTTCTTCCGCATGACGGAGAACGGACTCGCGGAAGTGGCAGATGCATCGAGCCTATTTCTCACCCGGCGCGAAGGGGAGATCCCCGCGGGTGTCGCCGTGGCCCCTCTTTTCGAGGGTTCCCGTGCCCTGCTCATCGAGATCCAGGCGCTCACGGTGCCGGCCAAGAGCGGCATCAGCAGGATCTACTCGGACCGGATCGACTCGGGACGGGTGGCGCGCATGGCAGCGGTGCTGGAAAAGCACCTCGGGCTGCACCTCGCCGAGCACGACATCTACGTGAACGTGGCCGGAGGAATCCGCGTTGCGGAAGTCGGAGTGGAATTGCCCATCGCGCTCGCCCTGTATTCGGCCCGGGTCACAATGCCGCTTCCGGCGCGCACCGCGGTCATTGGCGAGGTGAGCCTGACGGGTGAGGTTCGTCCCGTGCCGGGGCTGGAGAAGAGATCGCGCGCCTGCCGCGAGCTGGGATTCGAAACCCTCATCGGCCCCGGAGGGGCGGAGGGACTTCCGCCCGACGGTGCGTCGTACACGGGCGTCGTGTTCGTAAAAGATGCGGTCCGCGCGGTATTCGGGCCCGCGGGTGAGAAGCGATCGGGCTGAGCCGGATTCTCGCCAATGGATTACATTGGTCATGGTACATCGACATGCACGACGAATCGATCCGGGGCGAGGACCTCGCCCGGCGGCAGTGCGTTCCCTGCAAGAGCGGCATTCCTCCGCTCGCTGCTGAACGAATCGAGAGCCTTCGGCGACAGATTTCGGGCGATTGGGCGCTGATCAGCGGTCACCACCTCGAGCGCGACTTCCGGGTGGAGGACTTCCGCCAGGCCCTTGCGCTGGCGAACCGGTTCGGCGAGATCGCGGAGGGCCAGCGCCATCACCCCGACCTGCTGGTGAGTTGGGGAAAGCTCCGCGTCACCCTGTTCACGCACGCGATCGACGGCCTTCATGAGAATGACTTCATCCTTGCCGCCCGGATCGACGCCCTGCTCCGCTCCGAACACCCCGGCGATTCCGATTGACCCCCTGCCGGGGCGGAACTAAGCTCTCAGGAGGCTCACATGGATCGACCAGTACTCGTTGCAACCAGCGCCCAGGCGGAAACCTTCGGCGGCGTCACGTATCAGCTCGACGGAGAGCTCGTGCCCGTTCTCACCGTGGAGCTTTCCGGAAGCTCATCCGTGTACTTCGAGCATCACATTCTCCTCTGGAAGCATCCCAGCATCAGTATCAGCATCAAGGCGATGAAAGGGGCGATGAAACGCATGATGGCCGGGATCCAGATCTTCGTCACCGAGGCGAAGGGCCAGGGCCAGATCGCCTTCAGCCGGGATGGCGCCGGCCACATCGCGGCGATCCACTTAAAAAAGGGGGAGGAGCTGCACGTGCGCGAGCACCAGTTCCTCGCGGCGACGGGCAACATCGACTACACGTTCGAACGGGTGAAAGGCGTGGCGAACATCCTCTACGGCGGAACGGGCTTCTTCATCGACAAGTTCCGTGCCGCGGATGCCGACGGCATCCTCTGGCTGCACGGGTACGGCAACGTGTTCGAGAAGATCCTCGGCGCGGGAGAGCAGATCGACATCGAGCCGGGCGGATGGCTGTACAAGGACCCCGGGGTGAAAATGGAAACGACGATGCAGCGACTGACCGCCGGCGTCCTTGCGGGGATGAACCTGGTCATGAACAGGTTCACCGGGCCGGGCAAGGTCGGCCTGCAGTCAATGTACCTCCACATGCCCAGCGCCGAGTAGGGAGCAAAGGGATTTCTGCGGCAGGAGTGCCCTGCCGCGGGTCTTGATCGCACGCGGTGGCCTGGTCGATGACGGTCTCAAAGTTCATGTCTGCCCAACGCGTACTTGAATCTGACATTTTCAGGTGTTGACTAGAGCTCCCTTACGACAGGAAGCGAGAGGTCGATCCTGGGCTCGAGCAGGTTCGGGACGAGGTAACCTCGAGCCGGAATACAAGGACCTCCTTATAATACTTACACATCAAATAGTATAATACAACTCTCAATAATCAACGCCCCCTTCTTACTGTCACTTGGGACGGCGAGAGCAATCCATGTCGGTGGCTGGAGGTCTAGTTCGGCGGCTACGGGCTTTCCGCTGCGCCCGCTCACGCTGAGGATACCGTGATCGTATCCGAATTACTTTTGAAGCAGTGCGATGACCGCGTCCTTTTCGATATGCTTTTGGGATGCAACAGCCTTGAGAATGGCGTTCAACGTTCCCAAGCGAAGGTTCTTGTGATCTGGAATTGCGATTCGCTGATGGGAAGGGGCATCAGTTTGGAGAACGATGTGGCTTCCCCTCTCGTGTACAACCCGATAATCAAGTTTCCTTACAAGTGCCTCCGCGACCTCGCGTCCGCTAAGGTCCCGGGGAAGCTTCATGCTACTGTGAAGACCTCGTCACGAACCAGATGAAGTCGAATTCGTTCAGGCCGGATGCCGTCGAAAAAGAACGCTGACACAGCTTCGGTGACATTCTTCCTGAGTTCGTCCCAGGTATCCGCCTCTGTGATAATACTTTCACTAAGGCATTCCGCGGTGAATCCACCATCATGCTCTTGAAGCACCTCGAAAACGAGCTCGCTGCTTCTGTTCACCATGTTCCTGATTTTACTTGTCTGCCGGCCGGTTTTCAAGTCGAATATGTAGCTCCCAGACAGACGGACGGGTTCCATGGCATGACAGGAAACACAGCGTGAAATCTCATGGCGATTGCCCGGTCGCTCGTATCACCAGTTGACACTCCATCGAGGGCGGCAAGCAGACCCTCGGCCGGCCGGCAGCCTACGTCGCGAGCCTCCCCGCGGGAGGGCGCCGATTGAGCGGAGTGGCAGGGTAGCCAGGCATGGGTAAGTTGTTCTTCAGCGTGAGCATCTCCCTCGACGGCTTCATTGCCCCCGAGGAGCGGGCCGGAGCTCCAGAAATAGGCGTTCCCGCAGAAAAGTGTAAGCAGTTCATCGCGAGTGAACCGCTGAGCGCTACCATGGCGGGCCTCTGAAGCCATTGGAGACCAAGCTCGCAATCTCTGGTATACATCGGCAATGACCCGCCGCAGTCTCTTTCTGTTCGCCGCTGGAATCGGGAGAAAGTGGATTCCCCTGCTGGCGTTTGATCATGACGATCGACTATGCGGTCTGAAAAAGTGAAATAGAGCGCAGCATGAGGGGAGCCAAAGTCATCCCGCCAGGGCTGGGGCCCCTGCGGCTCGTGGAAAAAGTCGACACGCAGAGATACCTCGGGCGAGGCCTCGACGGCCCGTACACCGAGGTGAAAGGCGTCGCGTGGTTTCCCGAGCGACGAGCTGTACCAGAAGATGCACCAGATCGCGCGGGACCTGGGCTACGACTTATCGAAGCTGTACAAGGTCCCGCAGAAGCCAAGGTAATACCGGCCTGTGTCTTCCGCCGATCTAGCAGTGTGGGCGGTCGTCAGACGCCCCCTGCCAGGTGCCAGTACGCGGCGTTCCAGCGCAGCTCCTTCCGGAACTGGGCAAGGTCTGTCTTTCCGTCGATCAGCAGGTATTCGATCCCGGCCATGCCGGCGAACTCTTCGAGGTGGCGCGCGGTCACCGCATAGCTGAAGCCCGAGTGGTGAGCCCCGCCCGCATGGATCCATGCGGCGGCGGCGACCTTCAGGTCGGGACGCGGCACCCACAGCGCCCGCGCGACGGGTAGCCTGGGCAGGGGCGCATCCGGGGCTACGACGTCCACCTCGTTCACCACCATGCGGAACCTGGTGCCCATGTCGATGATCGTCGCGTTGAGCGCGGCCCCCCTCGCGGCGTTGAACACCAACCGCGCGGGATCGTCCTTGCCGCCGATACCCAGGGGGTGCATCTCGAGGCTGGGCTTTCCGTCCGCCAGCGACGGGCAGACCTCGAGCATGTGGGCGCCGAGGACCTTCTGGCCCTTCGGGTCCAGGTGGTAGGTATAATCTTCCATGAATGAGGTGCCGCCCTTCATGCCGGATGCCATGACCTTCATCGCGCGCACCAGCGCGGCGGTCTTCCAGTCCCCCTCACCGCCGAAGCCGTAGCCCTCCGCCATCAGTCGCTGCACCGCGAGCCCGGGAAGCTGGGCCATTCCGTGCAGGTCTTCGAACGAGGTGGTGAACGCAAGAAAGCCGCCTGACTCCAGGAAGTGGCGCATGCCCACCTCGATGCGTGCGGCTTCCTTCAGTGACTGGCGTCTGGCGCCGCCCGCGCGGAGGTCCTTTGCCACCTCGTACTGCGCGTCATAGTCGGAAACCATGCGATCGATCTCGGCATCGGTCACTTCCTTCACCCGGGCGACCAGGTCGCCGATGCCGAAGCCGTTCACCGCGTAGCCGAACCGGATCTGGGCTTCCACCTTGTCGCCTTCCGTCACGGCGACTTCGCGCATGTTGTCGCCGAAACGAGCCACCCGGAGGGTCTGCCAGTCATGCCAGGCACAGGCGGCGCGCATCCACACGGCAAGCTCCTCCTGCACGTCCTTCTCTCGCCAGTGGCCGACGATGACCGCGCGCTCCCGGCGCATCCGGGTCCCGATGAATCCGAACTCCCGGTCGCCGTGGGCGGACTGGTTGAGGTTCATGTAGTCCATGTCGATCGCCGCCCAGGGGATGTCGCGGTTGTACTGGGTGTGCAGGTGGGCGAAGGGCTTCCGCAGCGCCGAGAGCCCCGCGATCCACATTTTTGCCGGGGAGAAGGTGTGCATCCAGGCGACCAGGCCGACGCAGTTCTTCGCGGAGTTCGCCTCGCGGCACACCTCCAGGATCGCGTCCGGCGTGGTCACGACAGGCTTGAACACAACGGTGACGGGTATGGCCGAAGAGGCGGAAAGCTCCCGCGCGATTTCGCGCGAGTGCTCCGCGACCTTGTCCAGGGTTTCCTTTCCGTACAGGCTCTGGCTTCCCGTGACGAACCACGCCTCGCGCTGTTTCAGGTCGACCATGACGTGTTCTCCCCTTCGATGAAGACGGCCGTGAGGGCCTGCAGCGATTCCACGAGCATGCGCTCGAGGCGCCTGTCCGAGTAATCCCGGCCAAGCTTCGGCCCGCCGATCTCAAGATACCCCGTGAGCTCCCCGCACGGGAAGCGGCCGGCGTTCGCCCCGATCAGCCCCTTGAACCGGGCAAGGTCGACGATGCCTTTCTTCCTTTCGCCCGGGCCGAAGCCGAACGTCGTGTTGAAGATGGGGTCAGTGTTCTTGAAATGGAACTCCCTCATCCACGGGATCTGCATTTCAAACAGGCTCCAGTTGTCGTGAACGATCCGGCCCTCCGAGTCGGCGATTCCGTGTGAGATGTCACCGCAGAGCTGGAGGGGCACCGTGGCCTCGGCGTGAGAGCCATGCCAGGCACCCAGCTCCTCGAGGATGCTGCGCACCTCTTCGGGCGTGGACGGCAGCTCGTACAGGCTCGACATCGGCTCCAGTGTCAGGGCCTTCAACCCCGATGCCCGGGCCAAGGCGAGGAGATCCTTCATATTTTCCGCGAACGTCCGCAGGCCCGGCTCCCGGGTCTCGGGCTGATCCCGCAGGACGATACAGGCGTTGGATCCGACCGACTCGGCGCCGATCAGCGCGGCGACGTGGATCACCCTCTCCCATCCGCGGCGGACCGCGTCGTTGAGGAGCGGATCGGCATTCGCGAAACCGAGCTCGCGGTGCGAGGTGAACATGCTCGTGATCCTGATCCCCTTCGCTTCCGCGGACCTCCTCAGTCCCCTGAAGTGCTCGTCCGCGGCGAAGAAGACCGGAAACGACGTGCCCATCTGCAGGCGGTGCACGCCGCAGCCCTTCATGATGTCGAACAGCCAGCCGAAGCTGTACCGGGATTCAATGGGGTCGCTCTTCACCCCGAGGTGCAAGGTCATGGGACGAACACCACCTTGGTGAAGAACTCTTTTCGAGCGAGGATCCGTCGGAATATGACCGCCCACGCGGAAAGGAGGGGGGTCTGGCTTACCAGGCGCGCGATCTCCAGCCGGCCTCCCAGGTGAGAGAGCACGGTCGTCCACTCGTTGCGGGATTCGGGAACCACGCGGGAGTTCCACGTGCCTCGGATCGTCAGCTCGCGCCTTAGGATGGAAGAGAAGTCCTTCTCCCCGATCTGGAAGCTGCCCCGGATGTTGCCGAGGAACACCACCTCTGCGAACCGGGCGCCTGCCTGGACGGCCTGGAGAAACGTCAGGGGAAGCCCGATGGCCTCCACGATCCGGTCCGCCCCTGCGCCCCGGGTCTTCTCGCGGATCTGCCCGACAGGGTCTCCGGCGCGCGAGTCGATCGGGACGAAACCCATCTCGGAAGCAATCGCCAGCTTGCGCTCATCGATATCCACGATGAAGACCTGCTCGCATCCCCGAAGGCGCATCCACTGGGCGGCCATGTTCCCGATCGGCCCGCCCCCGAAGACCGCCCCGGTGTCTCCTGCCTGGATGCTGAGCTTCGCGGTGCCATGGAGCGCGACGGCGCAGGGCTCGGTGAGGGAGGCGTCCTGCAGGCTCACCCCGTCGGGCACGGCGAACAGGTTCGAATCCGGCGCCCAGACGCGCTCGGCAAATGCGCCGTCGCGCCGGGACCCGAGGTAGTCGTAGTCGGTGCACTGCGCGTAGTCCCCGGTCTGGCAGGGAACGCAGCGACGGCAGGGAATGAGCGGGAAAACGATGACACGTGCGCCGCGCGGGAATCGGCCGCCCTCGGCCGGCTCCTCGACGATGCCGG
>JBEKXR010000173.1:0-7572 GCA_049511935.1 Spirochaetia bacterium
GGGACGGGACGCGTTCTACTCGATACGGAAATAGAAGACCCATGGAGGCCGCCGACCGCATCGAAGGGTACCTGACGGGAAAGCTCTACCCCTTCTGGTTCCAGCGGGTGGCCGCCGCGGACGGCGGCTTCACGACCTACTTCGACAGGAACGGGAAACCGACCGGTCAGACCGATAAGACGATCATCCAGCAGACCCGGTCGATCTTCATGCTCTCGCACGCGATCCGCAACGGATACTGCGCGGGGAAGGCGGAAGGGCTCCTGGAGCCCGGACTGGAATGGTTCCTGAAGTCGTTCCGGGACCCCGAGCACGACGGCTGGCTGTGGATCGTGGACAAGGCCGGAGGGCCGGTGTCCACGGACAAGATCATGTACGGCCAGAGCTTCGTGATTTACTGCATGAGCGAATGCGCGCTTGCGACGGGCAACGCGCGTGCGCGCAGGGCGGCGGAAGATACCTTTACGCTCGTCCAGAAGTACGCGGCGGATACAGCCTGGGGAGGGTACCGGGAAATGTTCCTCCGTGACTGGCAGCCGCGCCCGTCGGGCGGGTACGGGGGAGATCGCAAGAGCTTCGACGTGCACATGCACCTCATGGAGGCGTACACGACCCTCTACGAGCTCACCGGGGGGGAGATCCACAGGAGGAAGCTCCTGGAGGTGATCGAGGTGCTCTGGAGCCGCATGTTCCATTCGCCCTCATGGACGGGAATCGCGCAGTTCAGCCTCGATTTCACGCCGCTTCCCGCCATCATGTTCAAGACGGTGTGGGGCTCGGACCGGGACAACGAGGGAGCGCCGCGGCCGCTCGACAACACGAGCTACGGCCACAACATCGAGTTCCTGTGGCTCTTCCTGCACGCGCTGTCGGTGCTGGGCCTCAGCCCTGATCCCTGGAAAGAAAGGCTCTCGGCGCTCGCGCGCCACACGGTCCGCTACGGCATCGACCCGGAGTTCGGGGGAATCTATATCGAGGGGCCGCACGACGGACCGGCCCGCGATCAACAGAAGGAGTTCTGGCAGCAGGCGGAGTCCCTCGTCGGCCTCCTGGACTGCTACCTCCTCTTCCAGGACAGGGTGTACTGGGACGCGTTCGTCAAGGTATTCGATTTTGTCTGGAACAGGATGATCAACCACGAAGCGGGCGAATGGTTCGCCCTCCTGGAGCGTGACGGCACGGTCCGATGGGACTACCTCGGCCACGCCTGGAAGAACAACTACCACACCACTCGCTCCATGGTGCAGTCGCTGCGCCGGCTCAGGGAAATCTCGCGGAGAGGAATGGATACTTGAGCACGGCGCGGAAAGAGCCGGCGCCCGCGCAGGCCCGTGGGCTGCCTAGTTTCCCCCCGACTGCAGGAAGCCGCCCACCACGGAGCCGGCGACGTTGAGCCCGATGATCGCCGCGATTCCCACGATCCAGAGAAGGACGGCGAAGATCTTCAGGCAGACGGAAAGGACCTTCAGCATCGTGTAGGGGCTGCCGCTCTCCGGGTTCCTGCGCGTGTTCATGGCGATCTCGCGCCAGGCGAGGGGGGTATCGGAGGCCGCCCACACCATGATCCCGAGGAGCACGAACAGGATGAAGAGGAACTGGGACACCAGGAATATCATTCTTTCACCTCCGCGATGGTCTGACGCTTCAAATTCTATTGCCAGGGGAGCCGCTGTCAAGGGAGAAAGCGAATTGGCGCAATCGGAATGACCTTCACCGAGGTATTTCTTCCGTGGTACGGTATGCCGATATTATAGGAGGGGGAGGAAGGACGGCCGTGATCTATCTCATCTATAAAGACGGGGAAATTCTGGTAGAAACCGATGACCTGGAATACGTCAGGACCTACATGAGCAAGAATCAGGAATGCTCGGTGCGGGATGCCCGCACGGGAAAGAAAATCGCGCTGGAGTAGCGTCCTCTTCAGAAGTCACGGATCCCGATCGTGCCGTCATGGTGCCCCACGAGCAGCTGGGGCGTTTTCTTCGTAAAAAGCCCGTCTTCCAGCACTCCGGGAATCAGCTTCAACTCCTCTTCTAATTTGCGCGGATCGAAGGCATCGCGGAAGCTCACATCCAGGAGGAGGTTGCCCAGGTCCGTCACCACGGGCCCCGCCTTCCGCACCGCCATCCGGAGGCTCACCTCGCCGCCCATTTCGCGAATCCTCCTGCTTACCGGGGTCAAGGCATCGGCGACGACCTCCACGGGGATGGCAGAACGTTCACAGAGGCGCTGACTCAGCTTCATTTGGTCGACGATGATCACGAGCGTCCGGGACGAGTAGGCGATGATCTTTTCCATGAGAAGGGCGCCGCCCCCGCCCTTGATCATGTTTCCAACAGGGTCGACCTCGTCCGCTCCGTCAATCATGAGGTCGAGGCTCGAATCGAGGGCCGCGTCGTTCAGCGTGAAGACCGGGATGCCGAGGGTACGCGCCTCGAGCTCGGTCTGCAGGCTCGTCACTACGGCGCGAATGTCTCGGAGGCTGCCTTCGGACAACCGCGCCGCCACGCGGCGCGCGGCCCAGATCGCCGTGGAACCGGTCCCGAGGCCGAGTTTCATTCCGTCCCGCACGAAGCGATCCGCCGCATGCGTGCCCAGCGCCTTTTTCACATCAGACAATTCCGACATGCCCCGCCTTCCGTTTGCAGAGATGCAATGCAACGTATACTATGAAGCAGGGCGAGCGTACAGTGCAGGAGCAGTCCATTCTTTCGCAGATTTCCTTTCCCGATTTCCTCGACGAGGTCCAGGACGGCCTGTTTATCGTGGATGCCCGGCGCACCATCGTGTACTGGAACAAGGCCGCCGAAGAGCTGACGGGATTCCCTTCTGACACGGTCCTGGGACGGAGCTGCCTGGACCGGGACATCCTGAACTACCGCACGGTGCTCGGCGACAGCCTCTGCAGCGAGGAGACATGCCCCCTCATCCGCTGCATGGAAAGCGGAACCGGGGGGACCGTGCCTCACATCATCCTCGCGAATACGGCGTCCGGCAGGCCCCTGCCCCTCTCCCTCAGTGTGGGGCCCCTCCATGGGCGTGACGGAAAGATCGCCGGGGCCATCGCTCTGTTCCGCGGCATGCGCGACGAATTCCAGCAGAGAAAGCTCGCCGTGGAAATCCAGAAACACACGATCACGCCGCGCGGATTCACCCGTAATGGCGTGCGGGTGGACACGCTGTTCGCGCCCTTGGACGAGATCGGCGGCGATTTCCTGGAGGCATTTTTCCTGGACGAGCATACCCTGATCGCGACCCTCGCGGATGCCACCGGGCACGGCATCTCGGCGTCACTCTTCACGATGGTCTACAAAACGCTCCTGCACGGTTCTTTCGCCCTCCATCGGGACCCGGGCAGAGTCCTGGAGCAGGTGAACAGGGGTTTCCTGGACAGCGCAGGTATCGACGGGTACTACATCGGCGCCTGCCTGGTGAGTTTCGACACGGCGACCTGCCAGGGACGTTATGCCGCTGCCGGACATCCCCACGGCCTCATATTCCAGAGGGAAGGAACGGGCCACCGGCTGCGGGAGCATCTCGTCGTGCAGTCGCTCATGCTCGGGATGAACGAGGCTTCCCGCTTCGGCGAAGTCGAGTTCAAGCTCGGCCAGGGTGATTTCCTCATCCTCACCTCCGATGGAATCATCGAATCGCCCTGCAGCGACGGGACCCAATTCGGCATCCCCGGCATCGCCGCCTTTTTCGCCGGCTATTCGGGCAGCACCCCGCTCGCGGACCTCCTGAAAGAGGTCAGGAACCGCGGCACAGCCTCCTCGACGGTCGACGACGTGAGCGCCGTGCTCATCGCTCCGGCGCTTGCCCCCGGGCAGGGATATCCTCTATAGTTTTTCCCGCCATGCCCTGCAATCGCGCTGTCCGGAATGTATGCCTCGCGCCGATACTCAAGGGGATGAAAAAACTCGTTCCCCTCGTTCTTCTGGCCACCGCCGCGCTCCTGGGGGCCGAGCCGGAGTTCGAGGGAATCGCCTCATGGTACGGCGGGAAGTTTCACGGCCGGCTCACCTCCAGCGGCGAGGTGTTCGACACCAACGACATGACCGCCGCGCATCGCACCCTCCCGTTCGGAACGATGGTGAAGGTCACGAACCTCGACAATGGCAGGTCCGCTGTCGTGAAGATCAACGACCGGGGCCCCTTCGTCGAGGGCCGGATCATCGACCTGTCCCGGGCCGCGGCCGAGGAGATCGACATGCTCGGCCAGGGCGTGGCGCGGGTGTCCCTTGAAATCGTGGCGTTTGCCACGGACAAGGAGGTCTTTGCGATCCAGGTCGGCGCGTACGGGCTGGAGAAGAACGCGGAGAAGGCGCGTCTCGCCCTCGAGGCGGCCGGCTTCGTGGTCACGATCGAAAAGACCGGGCTGAGCGTGGCACGGGTGCTGGTGCGGGGCATCCTCGCGACCTCGCTTCCCGACACGCGCAAGAAGCTCGAGGACCTCGGCTTCTCCGAGTACCTCGTGAAGAAGGAGCGCACAGAAACCCCGCGCATCTCGGGGCGGAACACGGCCCTGCCGGTTGCCCAGGAGGCCGACGCACTGCCATGACACGCGCAGCCCGGCGTCGATGAAGCTCTCCCAGCGCATCCTAGGGTGGGCACTAGTGGCCCTTGGCGCCGTCAGCCTCTTCGTCGGTGCCAGCCCGATCTTCCCCGTCTGGATCGAGGCCTTCGTCCTCGGTGGTGCCCTCTTCGTGGCCGGGGCATGGGTCCTGGCGGGAAAGGAATTGCGGGACACCGTCCGACGCGGCCTGCGGGCATGGCGCGAACTGCGCAAGTCCGGGGGGGTGCACAGGTCCCCGCTTCGCGGGATCGGCACATCGCTCCATGTCGCACAGCGGCCGACCGGCTCGGATGTTCTCACGGACCCGCTCCTGCCGGTCCGGATCCTGAAGCTCGCCCAGCAGCAGCACGGGTCACTGACCGTTGCCCAGGTGGCCATGGAGCTGAACGTGCCGCTGGACCAGGCGCAGGCCGGCCTGGATGAATGCGTCCGCGCCGGCAATGCCCTCCCCGATTACGATATCCCCCGGGGACTTGCACTGTACAGGTTCCCCGAATTCCTGGATCCCGAGCCGCCCCGCCTCTCCAGTTGAGGGGTCCGGTAGTTCCGATGAGTTGACAGCGCCCTGCCCCGCCGCTAAGATCGCTTTTCGAGTCCCCGCCCCAGTAGCTCAGCAGGATAGAGCGGCGGTTTCCTAAACCGTAGGTCGGATGTTCGAGTCATCTCTGGGGCATTTGTTATTCTTGACTGGATAAAAAGTTGCACCATTTCGCCTCAAGTGAAGATATGCGCTGTCAGATAGAAAATGTCAGATACTGCAAAGTGGGCGACGTCTTCCACGGTTCCCATAACCGTGGCGCTTCATTCCGTCCGTGTGTAGTAGTCACGGCAGCCCAGGAGGATTCCGATCTTCGGCCGATGTGCAAGGGGTCTTCGATTCAAGTCCTTCCAGCCTAATCTTCCAATCACGGACCAGTCAACGCTTTAGTGATATGGGCATCATAAGAACTCGCCAAAGAGAGAGTCACTGACACGGGACTGACACCCCAGGGCAAATGCTACCTCATAACATGCGGTATTATGGCCTTGCCCCCGGCTGAGATCACCACAAACCCCTACTGACGGAGCTCCCTCGCATTAGCTCTGGCTCATGTGTGACAATCTTGACAAAACGCTCACCAATCTGGAAAGCGTGAACAACGGCTGTGTCGTAAGTCCTCTTCCTCCCGACAATGCATTCGCATCTTACATGACTGACGGCATCAACCCGTCACCGGAAACGATCTAAACGCTTACACTAAGAAAGTCAGGCCTGCCACGCCGCAGCACCTGGCCGAGAATCATACTATTGGTCTATGACCATCGTAGCCTTGATGAACCCGGTCGGCTTTGCAAGAAGCGCTCGAAAGGCGTCATCCACCTGGTCCAGACCGAACCGGTGGGTGACCAGCGAAGCCATGTCTAGCTTGCCAGCCGCTATCAGGTCAAGGCCGCGGCGCATGCAATCCATGAGATAGTCTTGGCGCCGTTCGTGCGCATTGATTACCTGCAGGGCTTTCCAGTTCCACAATTCCATATCCACCTGACGCGGTCCGCCCTGGTGGAAACCGACAATGGACAAAACGCCATGCTCATGGGGCATTTGCCCGGCGAGTGTCAGTCCACCTTGCGTGCCGCTGGTCTCAAAGGCGACATCCACACCGCACCCGCGGCCCAGTTGGCTCCATTCGGTGAGCTTGAGCTGCGTCGTCACTTGGTCCGGTGCCAGCACCTCATCCGCCCCAATCAGAAGGGCTTTTTTTCTGGCTTCTGTGCGAGTGTCAACGCCTATTATCTTGGCCGGTCCTTTCAGGCGAACGGCTTGCAGCATCAACAGGCCCATGAAGCCCAACCCGACCAGCGCGACTGTATCCCCCATCTCCACTGGGGTGCGCCTCGCCCCGCTGAGGATGCACGCCAGCGGTTCTCCCAGCGCATCGGTGAGGCCCATGCCTTTCGGGACATGTGTTACCAACTCCTGGCGTGCAACGACAAATTCCGCGAAACCCGAATGAAATAAGCCAGTGACTGCCATTCCAGGGCGAAACTTGCTTACCCGCCCACCCACAGCCACAACTTCGCCAGCGACCTCGTGGCCGATCTCGCGCGGGTAGGAGCCATTATCTCCTGACCAGTTAAGCAGCTCTGAGGTGCAAATGCCGCAAGCTTTCACCTTCACCAGCACATCCGCTTCTCCCACCTGCGGTATGGGGCGTTCCTCGATACGGCTTTGCCGGGGAGCTACGAGAACAGATTGTTTCATTGCTTTGCCTCGGTAGGATGAAACGACATCATTCCCTCTTCTCAGTGAAACTGTCAGGTCTGCACCGTAGAGTTTTTCGGCAGGACCCGGGCCAACGGCTCCGGTCTCTCGCAGGTACTGGTTATCGCAAAGTGCGAACCGCTTTCCGCGGAATTGAAAAAACCGGTCATTATGTCGAGGACATGGAATGCCATATCCCCATTCGCGCGGTGTTTCTTTCCCTGAACGATCGAGACGGCCATATCCGCCAGCCCGATACCACGGCTATTCTCTATGAATCCATGTGTTAGGGGAACGCTCGTAAACTCGCCGTCGAATCTTCTAACCATGACGGGACCACCAAAGGAGTCAGGGTTTGGCGCCGACAATGTTCCTTCGCTTCCAAAGATCTGGATGAATGGCAACTTCGAGTCCCAATACGCATAGTGAAGATCAAAGCTGGTCAGGAGATTTCCACATACCCCGTTCTGGAATTCCATCGTGCCGCTAATGTAGGTCGGGGTCTCGACCTTGATCTTTTCTCCATAACGCGTCGGCCCGGTAATCGTCTTCTCCAAAAACGGAGTCTTCGCCATTCCAGTAACCATTTTGACCGGTCCAAGAAGGGACACCAATGCAGTAAGGTAATACGGGCCCATGTCCAGCATGGGGCCGGCGCCCTTTTTGTAATAGAAATCCGGGTTAGGGTGAGACATCGCGGGACCGGCACCGATCATGAACGCGATGGCACCAAAAGGCGTTCCTATCCATCCGT
>JBEKXR010000174.1:0-7570 GCA_049511935.1 Spirochaetia bacterium
ACTATTCCACCTCGGCGCAGGGGGTTTTCGCCGCAGGGGACGCGAATACGGGAGCCTCGCTCGTGGTGCGGGCGATCTTCCATGGCCGCGTGGCGGCCCGGAACATCGACAACTACCTCAAGGGGTGATCGGGCAGCCCGGTCGCGCGGCTGGTCGCTGAGCCGGCGCCCGGCTCACGGCACGATGGCCGGGAGGTACACGGTGCCCGCCTGCCTGCTCGCCTCCACGAAGGCCGTGTCCCCGGCCGGTGCTCCCCGTTCGGGGAAAATGATGTCGAAGATGATCGATGAGACTCCTGCCTTTGCAAGCACGTTGACCAGCCGGGCGAAATCCCGCCGATCCCCTCCCTTCATCCCCAGCTCTTCGACGATCGAGTCGGGGAGGTCAACGTGGGCGACGGACGGAAGGATCTGCTCCGGACCCTTGAGAGCGTACCGAAGATGGAAGCGGGCGCTGTCAACGATTTCGCCGGGAGCGCTTGCACCGGGCTTCCCCTTGGACGCGGCGGGGATCCTGCGTTATGCTCCCCCACTATGGTCCAGGTGCAGATAGCGCGGATCGGCGGACCCGAAGTCCTCCGGGCTGTCGAGGTCCCGTCACCTCCCCTTCTTCCCGACCACGTGCGCATCAAGGTGAGCGCCGCAGGGGTGAACTTCGCTGACGTGCACATGCGGATGGGACTGTACGCAGAGGCGCCGCGCATTCCGTTCGTCCCCGGATTCGAGGTGGCGGGGGTGGTCGCGGAAGTCGGCCCCGGCGTCCGCACGCTCCGCCGCGGTGAACGGGTTCTGGCAGCCTGCCATTTCGGCGGGTATTCCAGCGAGGTCGTGCTCCCGGCAGCGCACGTTCGACGGACCCCGCGAAAGCTGTCCGACAAGGAGGCGGCATCGATTCCCATCGCGTTCATGACCGCCTGGATCGCCCTCATGGAGATGGCCCGTGTCCGCGAGGGGGATCGGGTGCTCGTCCCCGGGGCCGCGGGCGGAGTGGGGACGGCGATCGTGCAGCTCGCCGCGCGCGCAGGGGCGCAAGTTGTTGCGGTGGTAGGATCGGCGGAGAAGAAGGAGGCCGCACGCACGCTGGGCGCTTCCCAGGCGTTCACGTACGCCGAGCTCGATGCGCGCGACCGCCCGGACGCCCGCGATTTCACCACGATCCTCGATGCGCGGGGAGGCCCGTATCTGAAGGATTCGATGCGGCGGCTCGCCCCGGGAGGACGAGTCGTCAGCTACGGGGTCTCCTCCCTGGTCTCAGGCCGGAAGCGATCGATCCCGCATGCCCTCAGGCGTCTTCTGCAGACTCCCCTGTTCACGCCCATCGGACTCGCCATGGCGAACAAGGGCGTTTTCGGACTCAACATGTTGAAGCTTTTCGACACCGAGCAGGGAATGGGACTCCTGATGAAGGCGATGGACGGAATGCTCGTTGGGTTCCAGGCCGGTCTGTTCAAGGCCGTAGTAGCGAAGAGTTTCACCCTCGCCAATGCCGGGGATGCTCATGCCTTTCTCCAGGCAAGAAAGAATTTCGGCAAGGTCGTGTTGACCTGTTGATAGATGCAGAAAAAGTTAAAATAATCAATTGACAATTAAATAAGTTAATATTATCTTCCCTGCATGCCCAGAAACAGAATCGATGCAAATGTTCGATGCCCATCGTGCAATGGACAACTTTACCCGAGGGTGCTCGTCTGCGATTCATGCGGCTTGAAGGTCGAAGGTGACTTTGTCATGAACGAGTTCGGCGCGCTGACGCCTGATGAGCTGCACTTCCTTCGCGTTTTCATCTACTGCGAGGGGAGGATCCGTGACATGGAAGCGGCTCTCGGGGTGAGCTACCCCACCGTGAAAGGGCACATGGCCTCGATCAAGGAAAAACTCAACTTGGCCAGCGCCCGTCCTTCGGCGCCAGCTCCGGCCGCGGGGAATGCCGCCGCGCCAGGGGGCTCCCAGACGGCGGACGAGGTGCTGGACGGGCTTGAAGCCGGACAGATCAGCTACGAGGAGGCCCTGCGGCTCCTGCGGGCAAGGAAGAAGGAGGCAAAGAGCGATGAACAGCAAGGCGGCTGACAGGATCCGCGCGATGAGGGAGAAGGGAACGATCACCCCGGAACAGGCCGAAGAGCTGCTGGGCGTGATCTCCGAGGAAACGCAGGAGCAGCCAGGTCCGGGCGAGAGAGAAGGCCGCCATCGAGGCCGGCGGCGCTCCGGCGCTTTCCTCGACATGGATTGGGTCGGCGACATGGTGGACGGCATCACCTCAGGCCTCGGGGTCACACCGGATCGTGGTCGCCCTTCGTGGGATTCGGGACGCTCCGGCGACGACTACCGCTACGAGTGGGATCCCCGGTGGGGACGGCGGAGGGGCGGAAACGCGGAGAACTCCTCCCGCGTCGAGCAGCCGGAAGGCGAGTCTTTCGAGTTCCGGGAGAACCGCGTGATCTTCAGCAAGCTCTCCGGCATGCGCCTGGTGCGCTCGAAAGTGCGCGACAACGCGTTCTCCGCCTCGACCCTCCGGGGCGCGGATCTCACCGACAGCGCGATCGTGGACAGCTCCCTCGCCGGCGCATCGGTGCACGAGCTTCTCATGGACACCGCCGAGATGAAGGATGTCGTCATCGCCGGCTCCAAGCTCAACCGGCTGCAGCTGCGGGGAGGATCGGGCATGAAGAACGTCAAGCTCTCCGGTTCGTCCGTCTCGGGTTTCAGTCTCGAGACCGGCAGCAGGATCGAGGACACCCGGTTTGCGGGTGTCGCGATCAACGGGTGTACGTTCTCGGAGAAGACCCGGCTCAAGGACACACGGCTGAACGGCACCGCGGTGAATCATTGTACGATGCAGAGGGTGACCCTGGCGGAGACGCGGATCGACGGATGCACGCTCGGCAACACGAACTTCGCCGACTCGGAGATCTCGGGAAGCACGATCCGGGGCGTCAGCTTCCACGATTCGGAGATCACGGGGTCCCGCATCAGGGACTCGCGCCTGGAAGCGGTGGGCTTTGCGTCGCTGATGATCGAAAGGAGCGAGTTGAGGAACGTCGCGATCCGCGATGTCTTCGACGGCCGCTTTCCACGGAAGGCGGAGAAGCTCACCCTCGTGGATGTGAAGCTGGACAACGTGCAGTTCATCGGGTGCACCTTCCGTGACACGACCATCAGGGGCATCAGCGTGGAGGGGCTGAGGATCCGCGGCCGGGATCTCTCCGGAAAGACTGTCGAAAAGGTGGAAGACTTGCAGGCCCTCTCTGAAAGGTAGGCCTGGAGGAGACTGCTTGACAATCCGCGGGGCTCCCGGGCCCCGTGGGTTTCAATAAATTAAGATAATCAATTGATAATTAAATAATTTGATTTTTATATTGACATTAGTAAGAATATCTTGTATTACTTGATAATGATTCAGATTCAACAACCTCTTTTGCTGCAAGATAGGAGAATCCGCACGGAAAGGGCCGTGGAGGTCGAGTCCATCGACGTGGAAGCATGGTACGGCCGATATGGGCCGATGGTCCTGCGGCGCTGCCGGCAGCTGCTTTGCAGCGAGGACACGGCAGCCGACGCTATGCAGGAAACTTTCGTGAGGGTCCTGCGGCGCAGAAAGAGCCTGCATGCCCGCCACCCGTCCAGCCTGCTGTACCGCATTGCCACGAACATCTGTTTGAACGTGCTCCGCAGCAATCGACGCCGTCCGACGGTGAGCGTGGATCCTCTGCTGGACGGCCTCGCCGGACAGGAAAGAATGGAGGACAGGATTCTGGACTCGTTCGTCCTGGATCAGGTCTTCGCGACGGCGCGTGAGGGCACCCGAAGGGCGGCCGAGATGCACTACCTGGAAGGCTGTACGCTCGCCGAAACCGCGGAGGAATCAGGTCTCTCGATCTCGGGCGTACGCAAACGCCTGCTCGCGCTGCGCGAACAGGGCCACGCGCTCATGGGCAGACACACTTGGAGGGAAACATGACTATGAAAACGGGTTCAGCGCAGATCATATCGGTCCACAATCTTCGCAGGAGCTTCAAAGGCCGGCGCAGAAAGGGCCGACCGGAGGTCGTGGAGGCCGTACGCGGGATCGATTTGTCCGTGGCAGAAGGAGAAATCTTCGGCTTCCTCGGGCCGAATGGAGCAGGAAAGAGCACGACGCTCCGCATCCTTTCGACGCTCCTCGCCGCCGATGCCGGGCAGGTGAGAATTGCCGGCTACGATGTCGGCAAAGACCCCGGGGAGGTACGAAAGCAGATCGGGTACGTGAGCCAGGCCGGCGGGGCGGATCCCCTGGCAACGGGAAAGGAGAACCTTCTCCTCCAGGCGAGGCTGTACGGGCTCGATCGGGTCCTGGCCAACCGGCGAGCCGGGGAGCTCATCGATGCGCTCGGCCTCCATGATTTCATCGACCGTTTCGTGAAGACATGTTCCGGGGGCCAGAGACGGAAGCTCGACATTGCCATCGGGATGGTGCACAGCCCGAGAATCCTCTTTCTCGACGAGCCGACGACCGGCCTTGACCCGGTCAGCCGGTCGCAGCTGTGGGCCCAGATCCGGCTGCTGAGAAAGCTCGGCACGACGGTGTTTCTCACGACCCACTCCATGGAGGAGGCGGACGCGCTCTGCGACCGGGTGGCCATCATGGATCACGGGCAGATCGTTGCCGAGGGCACCCCCGGCGAGCTGAAAGGCGGCATCCAGGGAGACATCCTCTCCCTCACGGTGAACCACATCGAGGACGCACCCGAAATCGCCCTGGGTGTGCTGCGCGAGCTGGAAATGGTGCGTGAAGCAACGGCTGAAGGCGGGGGCCTGCGCCTCGTCGTTTCGCGGGGCGGGGAAGCGCTCCCGGTCGTGCTGCGGCTCCTGGAGGGGAGGGGAATCGGTGTCGCGGACATCGCCCTCTCACGCCCGTCCCTCGATGACGTGTTCCTCCGCGCCACGGGGCACTCCCTGAGGGATGAGGGCGCCGTGGCGGCGGCCAGCCCCGCCCGCTCGACGTCGGGCACGAAGGAGTAACAGATGAAGCTCGTCAGGGATTTCCGGGTCCTGTTCGTGCGCAACATCAAGGGGAGCCTGCGCAACCCCATCTGGCTGTTCATCGGGATGTTTCAACCCGTGCTCTACCTGCTGCTCTTCGCGCCTCTCCTGAAGGGATTGGGCAGCGTGCCGGGGTTTCCCCCCGGCGGCGCGTACACGGTCTTCACCCCGGGCCTGCTGGTCATGCTGGCCCTCTTCACGACCGCCTTCGCCGGTTTCGGCCTGGTTGACCACATTCGAAACGGATTCGTCGAACGGATCCTCGTCACCCCGGCCAGCAGGTTCTCGATCCTTCTCGCCTACCTGGCGCGCGACGTAGCGGTGCTCCTCGTGCAGTCGGTCATCGCCGTCTTCCTGGCCATGCTCCTCGGACTCACGGTGAGCCTGCCGGGTCTCCTGGTGACCTTCGGCCTGATGGTGCTCACGGGAGCACTGATGGCCTCCTGCTCCTACTCGCTCGCGCTTCTGTTGAAAAAGGAGGACACCCTTGCATCCGTGATCAACACCTTTGCCACGCCGCTCCTGCTCTTGTCCGGGATCACCCTCCCCCTCACCCTGGCGCCGAAGATCATCCGCGCCCTCGCTTCGGTGAACCCGTTTGCCTACGAAGTGACCGCCACTCGCGCGCTGTTCCTCGGGAACTTCGGCGATTCCGCGATCGTCGTCAGCGTGGCTCTGCTCGGCAGCCTTGCGGCCCTTGCATTCTGGTGGGCGATCCGCTCATTCAAGCGGGCGGCAGCGTAGAGCGGGGTTGACAACTGCCCCAAACCTTTCGAAATTCGTCGCACGCATGGAGAAGAGGGAAAAGCTCGGGGCCGAGATCCGGTTCCTCGGCAGGGTCCTCGGGGACGTCATCAGGGAGCAGGCCGGCTCCGCGCTGTTCGAGCTGGAGGAGGAGATCCGCCTCGGTGCCCGGGCCCGCCGCGAAGGCGCACCGGGCGCCGAACGGGCGCTGGGCGCGCGCATCACGTCCATGAGCGATGCCGAGGCAAGGATCGTCGTGCGGGCCTTCACCATCTTTTTCGACCTGATGAACCTCGCCGAGGACCGGGAGCGGGTGCGCGTGCTCCGCGAGAGGGAGCGGGGGCGCTACCCCGAGCCCCGGTCGGAATCAATGGAAGAGGCTGTCCTGCTGATGCAGAAGGCCGGGCTGGACGCGAAGGGAAGCCAGGCTCTCCTCGACATGCTTTCCATCGGACTGGTGTTCACCGCTCACCCCACGGAGGCGAAGCGCCGCTCGGTTCGCACGAAGGTCAGAATGCTGCGGCGGTGCCTCGTCCAGCTGGACGACGCGGACCTTCTCCCTCGCGAGCGGGAGAGGATCGTCACCCGGATCCGCTCTCTTCTCACCGGCCTCTGGCAGACGGATCTCATCCGGCCGCGCCGGCCCAGCGTGCTGGAAGAGGTGGAGGTGGGGCTGTACTTCGCCGCAACCCTCTGGGAGGTCGCACCGGAAATATACGCGGAGCTCGACCGCGCGCTGGGAAAGATCTACCCGGGGTCTTCCTTCCGCCTCCCGCCGTTTCTCGGCTTCGGCTCCTGGATCGGCGGCGACAGGGACGGGAACCCGTTCGTGAGTGCCCGCGTCACGGAGCTCACGCTCATGAGGATGCGTGCGGCAGCCGTGGATGCCCATCTCTCCCGGTGCCGGCTGCTCTTCGACGAGCTCACCACTTCGGAAAGACAGGTCGCGGTCTCCTGGGATCTGCGCCAGGCCGCGGACCGGCGGGCGCGGGAGTATCCCGAGATGCTTCAGCTTCTCGAGCCGCTTTCCCCCCACGAGATCTACCGGCGGTTCCTGAAGACCGTGGAGTGGCGGCTGCAGCGCACGCGTGCCATGGACTCCCTGGAGCATCTCCCCGCGGGAGCGTACCGGACAGGGCCCGAGCTCTCGGCCGACCTTCTCCTCATCAGGGACAGCCTGCGAATGAACAAGGGAAGCGCCATAGTGGAAGGGAACCTCCAGGCCTGGCTCTGGCAGACGGAGGTCTTCGGCCTGCACTTTGCCCGCCTCGACATCCGCCAGGAATCGGGACGCAATACCCTGGTCGTGGCGGAAATCGCACGGACCCTCGGTCTGTGCCCCGACTACACGTCCCTGGATGAAGGGGAGCGACGAGCGCTCCTGCGCTCGAGCCTCGGCTCGCGCCGCGAGCTCCCTCATGATGCGCTCAGCGCAGATGCCCGGGAGACCCTGGATTCGTGCGAGGTCCTGATGCGGGCCGCGTCCACCGTGGGTGAGGAAGCCCTGGGCGGGAACATCATCAGCATGACCCACCGTTTCAGCGACATCCTCGCCGCGCTCTGGCTCATGGAGCTGCGCCCCGGGCGGAGCGCGGGCCCCATGCCCGTCATGGACATCATCCCTCTTTTCGAAACGATCCGGGACCTCGAACATGCCCGGGAGATGGTGCAGGACATGTTGGACGATCCCGCCTATCGCCGGCACCTCGCGCGCCGGCGGAACGTGCAGATCGTCATGATCGGGTACTCGGACAGCACCAAGGACGGGGGCTACCTCGCCGCCTGCTGGGCGCTGTACAAGACACAGA
>JBEKXR010000175.1:0-7567 GCA_049511935.1 Spirochaetia bacterium
CTGCGGTCCAGGTAGAGGCTGGGGATCGCCTCGTTGGGGTAGCAGACCTTCCACGTGGCGAACTCCGCCGCCGACGTGGCCGGCATGGGCACCGGTTCCAGGGTGTCGACCTCTTCGAGCATTTCCAGCTCGGCCGGCTCCTCGAAGGGGAGGTCACGCGGGTCGTCGCTCGTGCTCATCGTCCGCTCACTCTCTCGGCCTCGCTCTTCCGAAGGTAGAGGGGCCGCGGGGGGGCCGGATCCGCACCCCGTGTGCAGTAGCTTTCCACTCCCAGCCTGAGGAGTGAGCGCGGGTCCACGGAATCCGCGCTCACGGCGTCGTACAATCCGCCTCTGGCGGCGCGAAATTCGCCTCTGGCGACGCCCTGCGCGTCCCCGAGGAGCTCGAGAATGCGCGGAGAATCCGCACCGACGAGGAGGGGAGACTGAGCCTGGGCAAGAAGCCCGGCGAGGTCGGCCGGAGAGACGTCTCGGTATTCACCAAGGCGCGATCCGCCGCGGTACCGTGCCGTGTAGATGTTTCCCCTGCGTGCATCGATGACGGGGAACACGTCGCCCCCGTAGGCCGCCCAGGAGCTGGCCAGCGCGTCCAGCGTGGACACCCCGACAACCGGAATGCCGCGCCCATGCCCGATGCCCAGCGCCGTGGCAAGGCCGATGCGGATGCCGGTGAAAGAGCCCGGGCCGATCGAGCACACGATCAGCTCCAGATCCTTCACCGTCGTTCCCAGATCTTGAAGCAGGCGCTCGGCCAGGGGCAGCAGGGCAGGGGAATGCTGGAGGCCTCTGTGCACGCTGAGTGCCGCCCACGAATCGCCGCTCACCGCGGAGAGCGAGAGGACCTCCGTGGCGGTGTCCAGCGAGAGCACGGTCATCTGGCGGCCGTCGACGTTCACGCCGCCACCTCTTCCACCACGATGTCCCTTCCGCCGTCGGGCGCCAGGGAGAGGGTCACCCGCAGGTGAGCGCCCGCCTCGGGAGTGGAGAGGGAAGGCTCGATCTTTTCCCCCCATTCCACCAGGACGTAGCCGGTGCCGGCCATGATGTCGTCAAGACCGAGATTCTCCATCTGGTCGCGGCCCTCGATCCGGTACAGGTCCACGTGGTGGAGCAGCTTCGTTCCCGCGCGGTACTCGGAAATGATGGTGTAGGTGGGACTGACCAGCCTCTCACCGATGCCCAGGCCGCGCGCGATCCCTCCGGCCAGGACGGTCTTCCCAGCCCCCAGCGGACCCACGAGAAGGACGACGATGCCATGCGGGAACTCGGAAGCCAGACGTGCACCGAGGCTCTCACCTGCCGCGAGGGTCTGCTCGGGGCTCGTGCTGTGGATCGCGGGTGACAGGCGCACGTTCACCTCTTCAGGGTAGTGGAAACCGTCCGAAGGGTCAACGCGAGAAGGTGCTGCCGGTGCCTCCGCGGGGGAGAAACGGGCCGCCGGATAAGCGTCCGGGCTTCATTGCGCGCCCGGGCACGGCTCGATCCATCTGCTGGCGGACCTGCGCCGTTGTAGTCGGCCGGCTGAAGTCGTAGACGAATTCGCTGATCCTGTTCAGATACTGGCGGGTCACCCGGGTGAACATGATGTGCATGATCCCGCCGCGGCCCTTCTTGCGGTGGACGTGGATGACCTTCCCGAAGGCGCGGATGGGCGCCTTCCTGTCGATGTCGAACTCCAACATGGTGAGCTTGCCGCGATCGAAGGGGTTCATCGTCTGGACGGCGCATCCGCCGGCCGAGAGGTCCACGACGATGCCGAGGGTGCGCATGTTCTGCTCCACCGACGCCTTCCTCTCCAGCTTGCGGCCCTGACCGGTCTCCACGATGCGGATGGGGTAGTAGAAGCACTGGCGCATGATCTCCCGCCGGCGATTGCGGCGGCGCTGTTCTCTCCGCAGAGTCCGCGAGTGCTGGATCAGGACGCTGGGCACCGCCTTCACCGTGTCATACCCGAGAACCTTCGAAACGAAGGAGTACCCGGCGTCATTGTCGCGCCAGAGGTACACGGAGAGCTTCGTGCCCCGCATCCACCTCGTATCGGTGCCCGCGGGCTGCGCGGGGGCCGACACGGTGAGGAAGTCCTTCATGTTGGAGATGACCTTGCTCGAAAACGCGGCCGCGCCTTCGGGGGTGATGGTGAGGAGCTGCCCGGGCCGGAGCGAATTGGTGGATTGCAGGACGGCGCCCTTCCGCGCGTTGCGCTCGATCGTCTGCTTGATGTGGAAGATGGTCGCCCTGCGGTTCTCCCTCTCTTCATCCGTGAGGTCGCGGGAGTTGTCCAGGGAGTACAGTCCCTTCTTCAGGGTATCGTCGAGGAGGCTCGCGCTGGAGAAGACGAGCAGGGGCTGCCTCACCTTGCACATCCGCACGAGGTTCTCCAGCATGTCGATGGAGAACCCGCTCAGTCCCATCCGCTTCGCCTCGCGCCGGAAAGCCCCGCTGCTGATCTTCTCGGCGGTTTCCGTGGCGGAGGGCCGCGCGCGCCGGCCCAGGAACGTCCCGATGAGGATGAGCACGATCACGCCGGCGATCGCGATGCCGAAATAGAGGAACACACCCGGTGCGATGTTCCCGGCGCCGAGGTTCGGGGGAGGTGACTGCAGGAGAATCATCCGGCCACTTCCAGGAGGGGAGCGATCCTCTCCATCCGGGGTGCCACCTCGTATTCGAGCAGGTCCCCGATCAGCACCGAATCGCGGGAGCCGAACGCAGCGACGAGCTCCCGGAGCACGGGCGTGAGCTCCGCCAGGAGCCGCGCGCGCTCGGGATCGGGGGCGAGGAAGGGCAGGACATCCATGAGCGACTGAACAATGTCGGTGAATTTGATCACGATGTCCATCGCAGGCTTGTCCCGACCGGTCTGCAGAAGCAGGGAGACTTCTTTGAGATCGACCATGGAGGCGCGCATCAGCACGGCACACCGGGAGAGGGATTCGCGGGCATGAGTGGCATCGTCGAGGCGGGCCTGCACCAGGCCGCGCAGCTGCTTGATCACGCCGATTGCTTCCCTCCGCGCCTCCGGGGACCAGGAACGAACGGCCGATGCCTTCTGTCCGAGGAATCTCGCCTCGAAGCGTGTTCCCGCGTCGGAGCCGGGCGGCAGGAACGGGTTGGCCGCAAGGCCTTCCATCGTCTGCGGAAGCCCCTCCAGAAGCTCCGCCAGGGGGTCGGGGGCTTCCGCTTCCGGCGTCGTTCCCGCCGGCGCCCTCATCATCTCCTCCTGCAGCATCGCCAGCCACTTGTCGACCGTCCGCCAGTGCGCGATCTTCATGTCCCCTGTGTGCGTCGCCCTCACGCCGAGGGATGAGACGGTGTCCACGCGTTCCCCGCCCCAGGACACGTCGGGCGCCTGCAGGAGTTCGCGGTCGTCCGCGCGCAGGCCCGTGATCACGAATCCCGCGGCGGCAAGCCACGCGCGAATGCCGTGCACGACCTCGCCGAGGGTCCTCTCGTTCTCCAGCGAGTAGCTCACTTCCTCATCGTTGATCGTCAGGCGCACCGCTCGCTTCTCTCCTACTGTGACTGGTTCTGCTTGTTGAAGTTCTGAATCGACTGCGAGTTGTGCTGCATATTGTCGAGGGCGCTCCCCATCTGCGCGTACTTCTTTTTCAGCTCGGCCTGGTAATCGTCCAGCTTCACCTTGTAATCCGCGATGTCCCGGTTGGATGCGGCAATCTGCGAATCGAGCGTGCTGACGCGCTGCGGGAGGATCCCGCCGGTCTGCACGTAGGGTCGAAGGAGAGCGTCGAGCTTGAATGCGACGCCGGAGTCCACCACCAAGTCTCCCGTGGTATCGTTTCCGAACAGCTGTTTCAAGGCCTCCGCGTGCTGGGCGATCGCCGCGGCGAGCTTCGGCTCGTCGACCTCCAGGTAGCCGCGCAGGCGCGTCCTGTCGATCGAGGCGGACCCCGGGGAGCGGGTGTCCGTGGAGATCCCCACCTGCGCGAGCAGGCTCAGCTCCCTGCCGAGCGAAGTGGGGTAGGGGTTCATCATCACGTTCTGCATCGATCCCTTGAGCTGCTGGAGGGAGAGGTCTCCGACCATCAGTCCGAGGTTCGCCTTTGCCTTCGTCTTCTCGTCCTCGCTGAGGTACGAGGCATCGGTGATGACCGTGTCGTCCTTGCGCGTGAGCACGTCGATGTCGGTGATGATCCCGTCGTAGGAGCCCACGAGGTTGACGATCTGCTTCTTGATTCCCTCCACGTCATGCGTGATGGCGAGCTGGACGGGCGACGGGCTCGGGGCCTTCAGCGTGAGGGTGACGCCCGGGAGGAGATCGTTGATCACGTTTGTTCCGCGCTTCACTTCGATTCCGTCCATCTCGACCTGTGCATCGCCGGCCTGGGAGAGGGACTTCGTGGGCACGTAGTCCCCCCGCTGGGTCTTGTCGTAGATCGTGATGTCCTTCACGTCGACTTTCCGATAGGTGTTTCGGTTCCGCACGTCGATGGAGTCCAGGGTGGCCGCGAGCTCTCCGATCGGAACCTGGACCTTTTGGAAGTCCGACGAGTCGGGAATGTCAGGCAGGGGGATCACCGATCCGCCGCTCTCGGCGAACAGCACCTTCAAGTCAGTGATGTTCTCGGGCGGTTTGGGGGGCTGCCACTCGGGGAGCGGCGTCTGGGAGGGGTTGTTCTCGATATGGATGCCCCTGAAATCGATGCCGCCCGTCGAGGGAATGGACGGTCCCGGCGGCGGCTTCGCCACCACAGCGGGGGTCTCGGGCAGCTTCTCGACTTTGAGGGAGAGCTCCAGGATCATGTTCTTGTTCAAGGCCATGGACGGGCTCAGGGGAATCTTCAGCTCCTGGCCGGGGTCGACGACCAGGGTGCCGCCTTGCACCTGTACGCCGCCCGGGGGGAGGGGTGCGGTCCATGCCGAGAGAGAGCCCTTGTCCAGCGGCACGGCCCGGGAGCCCGTTGCGGAGCGGGCGAGCATGCCCGACTTCACGCCGAGATCGACGGCCTTGTCGTGGAACGAGAGCCTGTTCGCGCTCCCGGTGAGCTTCCCTTCGATCAGGAGGACCTGCGTGCTGGTCGTGTCGTTCACGACCGACGCCGAGAGCAGGGAGCCTCCCTTGGCGTTCAGGGCTTCGACGAATGCCTTGAGCGACCCTCCCTTCCAGGAAAGGCCCACCTCCTTGTCCCCGACCTTGAACGTGTACTGCCCCGAGTCCACCGTGAAATCGAGCGGAAGGGAGCGCGAGAGGAACCGGTCGGCGGTTGCCACCTGCTTCACCAGGATGTGCTTCGTTTCCTCGGCTGCCTGGCGGGTGGCTGTCGCGACGAGCGTCGATTCGTCGGACGAGGCCGCGACCCTGTCATTGAAGGGATTCTGGAAACCGTACAAGGCGCGGGCGACGTCGCGAAGGCCGGTGAGCTTTCGCGTCACGTCCTGCCAGGCGGCTTTCCTCTGCTGCTCGGCATCGAGCTCCTTCTGCATGCGCGTCAGGGGCTCTTTCTTCACCGCCATCAGGGCGTCGATGATTTTCTGAGTGTTGTACTTGTCGGTGACGCCCGGGACGGACAGGTCAGACATGGCGGCCCTTGTTCCCTCCCGAGGCGTCACTGTCAGATCTTTTCGTCGACCAGAAGGCCAATCGTTTCCTTGATCCTGGCGATCAGATGCTGGATTTCCTCGGCGGGGATCTCCTTGATTACCTTATCGGTTTCCGCGTCAACCACCTTGATGATCACCTGGTTGATCTGCTCATTCACTGAGAGCACGACCCTGCGGTTGAACGCGAGAAACGTCTTTTCCAGGGCCTTTGCCTGGTTCTCGATTTCCTGTCGTGAGATCTTCTGCGGTTCGGCAGGCACTTCCGCCTGCCGAGGCTGCCGTTCGGGCAGCACCCGGGCCTCCTTGAGGAGGACATCCTGCACGGGATTCGATTTGAGAATCCCAGGTATCTCCATACCCATGTTCCTGTACCTCCTTGTACATTGTCTCCCGGCGCGCCTGGAACGCGCGGGGATCTGATACGTGCCGGCTCCGCCGACACGCCCTTACCAACGCGGTATCCCGCGTTGGTTGTCCGGAACGGTCGCACGGTACTCCGTGCGTCCATGACGAACGTGTCCATCAGGTGGCACGTTACTCCGTGCAACCATTCCGGACAGAAACAAAAGGGGAGCGGGTCGTGCGCGACCTCCCCGCCCCATCGTCTGTGCGGAAGAAGCGACGTCCAGAAGCTTCTGCCGTTGGGAACGGTGCGTCCTGAGTGCGTGTCTTCTACTGCAGGAGCTGCAGGACCGACCTGGTTTTCAGGTTGGCCTGTGCCAGCATTGCAGTGCTCGACTGCATCAGGATCTGGTTCTTCGTATAGTCGACCATTTGTGAGGCCATGTCCGTATCGCGAATCAGCGATTCAGCGGCCTGCATGTTCTCGGACGCCACAGCGACCCCCTTGGCCGCCATCTCGAAACGGTTCTGGTAGGCGCCGAGATCGGCGCGCTGCTTGGAAACCTGCCTCAAGGCGTTGTCCACGCTGCCGATGACCGCGTTGGCCTTGTCCGGCGTGGAGATCGAAATCCCCCGCAGCCCCAGTGCCTGTGCAGTCATTGTGCCGATGAACACCTGCTTTCGCTGGTCCATGTTCGCCCCGACCTGGAAGAACATCTCCGCCGTGACCGTCCCGCCCCTCGCGGGGTTGCCAAACCGGCCGGTGAGCATGTTCAGTCCGTTGAACTGGGCGTGGGACGCGATCCTGTTGACCTCGTCGACCAGCTGGGAGACCTCGACCTGGATCTGCATCCGGTCCTCATCCGTGTAGATGCCGTTCGCCGACTGGACAGCCAGCTCCCGGACCCGGTGCATGATGTCCTGCGTCTCCGACAGATAGCCTTCGGTGGTCTGGATGAAGGACACCGCATTTTCGATGTTCCTGCCCGCCTGGTTGAGCCCGCGGATCTGCGACCGAAGCTTCTCCGACACCGCCAGTCCTGACGCGTCGTCTCCGCCCCTGTTGATCCGCATCCCGGTGGACAGCTTCTCGATGTCCTTGTTCAGGTCCAGCTCGTTGAACTTGACCTGCCTGTTCGCGTACAGAGCACTCATGTTGTGGTTGATGATCATGTGACCCTCCTTGACGTGAATGGAGGCATCCGTGCCTCCGGCATTCCCGCCACCTCTTCCGCCTCGGATCGGAGTGTCCCCCGACTCATGCGGTTCCGCGGCGTTCGTGCCCCTGTGTGCTGTCGGGATGTCCAATGGGAAGGACTCGCGCGTACCTTCCCGCCGTTCCCCGTTTCCCGATCAACAAGGAAACCGGCCCCTTGTGCCAGGGGCCCGGCTCCCCTTTTCCCAACACACCTCAGGAGGGTGCTTTGTCAAAGATCACGCGGGCAACTTTCTCAATGATACTGCACTACTGGAGCAGCTGCAAGACCGTCCTGGTCTTGGTGTTGGCCTGGGCGAGCATGGCCGTGGCCGACTGCGTGAGGATGACGTTCTTGGTGTAGTCCACCATCTCGGTGGCCATGTCGGCATCCCGGATCCGCGACTCTGCCGCCTGCAGGTTCTCCGCCCCGATGTCCAGGCCCTTCACCGCGTACTCCAGGCGGTTCTGG
>JBEKXR010000176.1:0-7566 GCA_049511935.1 Spirochaetia bacterium
TCCGGCCAGCTCTCCCAGGGCGTCCATTTTCTGGACTTGGAGGATCTGGGCCTGCAGTCGCTTGCGCTCGGTGATATCGACGACGGACGACATGAGGCCGATGGCCCCGCCTTCCTCGTTTCTGACTAGCGAAGCAGACAGCTCGACGCTGAACTCGGAGCCGTCCTTGCGACGTGCGACGAGCTCCCCCCGCCATCCGCCTGTGCGGGGGAGGAGCTGCACGATGCCTCGAGCCTTCTCCCCAACCCAGATGTCGCCGATGTGAACGCCGAGCGCTTCGTTCGCGGACGCATAGCCCCACATCTGGAGAAATGAGGAGTTCAACCACGTCATCTTCCCGTCAAGGTCGGCCAGGATGATCCCGTTGATCGAGGTGTTGATTGCGTGGTTCTTGACAAGAAGCTCCTGGCTCTTGCTTTCGAGTGCGGTTGAGAGGGCGCGGCGCAACTGTTCCTGATCTGTGAGAATTTGCGCCTCCCGGGCTTTCATGAAGCCGGCGAGGAGCGCTTTGGTGAACGCGTCCGCGGCGTCGAGAGTTGCGGCGAGTGATTCCGGATCGCGGTCGAGCTCCCCTCCGATGAAGCGCCGGAACTGGGTACCTAACAGTAGGATCGTATTTTCGCCGAGTCCCTCGCGTGCGAGCTTTTGGCCGAGTCCGAACGGGTCAGCCGTCGCGTCGTTTTCGATGAATTGGAGGAAAAACTTCCCGAGTTCCTGTCCGAGCTCCACGAGACGCCGCGGGTGTAGGGAATACCGGTTCTCGAACGCCGTCTCGCGCAGGTTCGAGTCGAGTGCATCAGCAAGCTTCTTTTCCTTCTGCCTGAGGAGATGAGCAGACTTCCTCATCTTTCCAGAAAGGCACCTTGGAAAGCTACTCCGTCGGCTTTCTGGGTTTCCACGGCAACTACTGCCTTCATACCGATCCACTCTTCGAGAGGCAGAAACCCGGGCTCCCTCACTTTCCACGGCCGTATTAGTTGCTTGAGGGTATTCAGACTCCGAAATGACATTGGTTGGCCGAGTTTTTCGTATATATTGAAGGTCTCCTGAAGTGTGGGTGATACGCTGGTGCTCTCGAAACCGGAGTCGCAGAGGAAGAGCCGGGAGCCCGTGTCCGTCCAATCGTAGAGGACCTTCATTGCATGGCCGATATCATCGTCGCTGAGGAAAAACGCGATGCCGTTGAAGCCGATTGCGACCCTTCGATTGTTTCCGAAAAGTTGTGAGACGACCGTCGCGCCAAGGAGGTTCTCGGGTTTCCCTGCGTTGCAGATCACGTAACGGGCATCGCGGTTGTCCTTCAGTATTTCCTGCCCATAGGCGACGGTCACGGGGTCGATGTCGGAATAGAGGACCTTCGTGCCCGCGGGTGAGACCTGGTGGATGTGATCGATCGTCGGCAATCCTGAGGCGAAATCTATGAAATGAGTGTACCCGTCCGCTACAAGTCTTCGCACCGCCTCGCCTAGAAACCAGCGTATGAGCCGGGCAAGTTTCGGCAAGAAGGGTGCCTGCTGGAGGACTTGTTGGGCTGCCTGCCTGTCCACCTCGAAATTATGGCTCCCGCCCAGCACGAAATCATAGATTCGGCCCGCGTTGGGCTTGCTTGCATCTGCGATAGATGCATACGAACTCTCGTCTGCCATTCTCGTGACTCCTTTTTTTGGGCATTTGATGAAAGGGCAGGCGCCACCGTGAACAAATGCTTATTTAATATTATTGCGGGAACGCCCCCAAAACGCAAGTGCTTTTTAGGGTGTTGGGACGCATGGCCTTTTTCGTGGGAACGTCACGGTCCCACAGGGGAGAAAAGCGATGGCGCTGACCCAGCGGCCATGACTCAGGGGTAGCATCGGGCGACCTACGAACAGATGTAATCCCAAGTGAAGCCATGCGCGGAGGCTGCGCGCGCTACGGTGTCCACAGCCTACGGCATGCATTCGCTACGGCGGCGATCAAAGCGGGCTGGTCGGCCAAGAAGATGGCGGCGCAGCTTGGGCACAGCTCGACGGCGATCACCCTTGACATGTACGTGCAGGATGCACCGAGCTGGCAGGACGTGGCCGAGCTATGGGGCGATCTCCCCTCTCGCGAAGCGGAAGGCCAGGACAATGCGAATCGGTAACGCTCTGCCGACGCGCTGTGGGACGCCGTGAAACGACACAGGCCTGGGGCATACATGAATTTGGCAACGCCTCGAAAAACCTTGCCACGGCACCCTACGTGCGACGGTTTCAGACTTGGAATGACAAGCGTCGCCCAGGGACAGAAGGTGGCCGTCCGCTTCGACGTGGAAATCCGCGAGCTGGACGCCTCCGCAAAACTTGAACTGAGGGCGGCAATCGTCATGATGTCGCGGGCGGCGGACCTGGACTCCGACGCCCTGAAGGAGTCGGGAAGGAGGACGAAGTGATGAGGCGGCCTCCAACGGACGCCCGTATCCTCGACGCCGTGGTCAAGGCGATGGAGCGCAGCCGAGCGGCGGTAGACCGGGCGCGGGAGGTCAAGCGGTCACTCGCTCTCAGAAGGGTTTTGAGACGGGCTTTCACCTGCGCAGGGCACGTTTCCTCGTCCACGACATGCGCCACACTTTTGCCTGCGCGCTGTGGAAGACAGGTTCAAACAGGTTTCGAAACACCGTCACCCATCGACAAACAGGCCCTGGAGAGGGCCGAGCAGCCGGCCTGTTCTTCGCGTCACGTGCGGCAGCTGGACAAGGCGGTGGGTGAGAGGCAGGCCGCGGGAGCGCCGCTCGAGCTGCTCGGCGCTGATCGGCTTCCACCGTTCCTCGACCAGGCGAGTCGCGTCACCCGAGGCCTCGCTGATCGTGCATTCGAGATGTTCGGCCCAGAGCCGAAGGCGCGTGTCGCGGGCAAGCGCAGGATCGATGGTCAGGACGTTGACCTCGGTGTCGTTGAAGAGGGAATGGTCGTTGAGGTTGGCCGAGCCGAGGGTCAGCCAGCGGTCGTCGATGATGCCGACCTTTGCGTGGACGTACACCGGGTCGGCAACGGGCCCGCGCCGCGCAAAGAGCGTGCATGCGAGGATGCGTCCCCGGCCGGCGTCGGCCTCAATGAGCTCGCCGAGCGTGCCTCGCGTGTCTTCTCCGCCGCTGCTGGGCTTGGCCGGAAGCACGAGGACGAGCCGGAACTCGTCGCTCGGCGGATCGCGCAGCTTGTCGCGCAGGACGTTCGCGATCTCGGGCGACCAGAGAAATTGGTTCTCGAGATACACGAGGCTCCGGGAAGTGCGCAGGGCGGCCAGGTAGGACTCGAGGATCCCGAACTCACCGCGAGGGGCAGCCTTGTAGACCTTCTCAGGGATCGTCCTCGTGACCTGCACGGTGTGGGACCCTGCCGGCACGCCAGGGGCTGCCGACGCCGCGTCGAGACGTTCGCCGGTCACTTCGTGCCAGCGCATCCTGAAGTGCTCGGCCAGGTCGTCCACCACCGCCCCGGTGAGCTGGCTGGAGACGTCGTGCCAGCCGACGGAGCCGCGCGCGACATGCTCGCTCGAGTCGAATCGATCGCCGTGCTCGAAGGTCAGATCGATCCCGCCGACGAAGGCGACGCGGTCGTCGATCACGATCGTCTTCTCGTGATGACAATGCAGAGGCCGCTCCATCGCGTCGAGCACGCAGCGAATATTGGTTCCCCGACAGAGGCTCTCTCGCATCATGTGGACGGTCTGACGTGAGGGGCGAAAGAGCGGCAACGGCGCACCGGCCCAGACGAGAACACGCACGTCCACGCGCGCGGCCACTTCGGCAAGAAGATCTCGAAGGGACGACGGCGTCTCGCCCCTTGTCAGGTCGAATCCGGGAGAAAAGAACCAGCCCGCCATATGCACGTGTGAGCGGGCCTCTCGGAGTTCATGCGCGATTCGTGGCAGCGCCTCGGCACCGTCGATCAGCACCTCGAGCGAGCAGCCCGGCCTGGGCTCCCGACCGATGACCGCCCAACCAGCGCCCTCCGCGTCGAGCGAGCCGCCGTGCCCGGACCTTGCAAGACGGCGCCGGTGATGACCGACGATCACGTTGATTACAAGAGCGCCGGTACGCCGGTCGATGGACGCAACGAGATCCTCGGGCGTCCTCACCGTCTTCGAGCCTCCAGCACGTCTCCCTCGCCCGCGGAGCGGGTACTCACGCCGTAGTCACAGAAGGTGCACGTCATTGGCTTGCGGCAAACCAAAACGAGCTCCCTACCTGATGGTCTCCCTCAAGCTCATCGGAATGAAGATCCATCCATAGGGAGTGTTGAACGTCACCGACCCGGTGATATCGAACTCGGGGTTGGGATGCTGCAACAGATTCAGAGCCATGTTCAAGGTTTTGCCTTGAGCGTTCTCCATTCGCACCACCACTGGCACAGTTTCTCCAGGCTTCGCCTCGACGGACTCGCGCGTGTGGAGAAGGGAATATCTTTTTCCGTTTATCTCCAGGAATGTCTTGACGTTGGTCAGGGTGAATGGGAAGGTGTTCGTGTTCGTGACCTGGAAGTTCAGACGAAACGAATCAGAGAACGGCTCGCCTTGAGAGCCCACGTAGACAACTTCGGGGATCTTGGGGATCGGAATCGTCAGAGTCTGCGCAAACGGGACCGGATCCATGCCATAGTGGGCAGCGGTGAACACCTGGCCGTGGAATTTCACCCGCAAACTCCCTTCGGCGAGCAGGTCGGGCGCCTGCGCCATCAGGTCCGACATGGAGATCTGAAGCGGGAATGTGACAGTCTCGTTTCCTTCCGCGTCGATGCGATTCACGCCGCTGAAGGAATCCGCGAATAGCTGCTGGTCGTAAAGGTCCATCGCGTAGTCGACCTTCTGGAGATCGAGGTCGGCAGACATGATGTTGCCGATGAGGATCTTGGCCTCGAATTTCATCAGCGTTGGCGTGAAGGAGAGGGACTTGAATTCGTTCACGATCACGGTGGGCGGCTTCACGATCACGGGCCCCTTGCTTGCGCATCCGACCGCAAGAGCAACCAGGCCAGCGAAGAATAAGAAACGCGTAAATCGCTTCATCGCCAAGGACCTCCCCAATCGCTCAGGATCATATGAAAGGACTGGAGAAAGAGCAAGTCGAAAGAAAGTGCTGGAGCGGCAAAAAGTGCCTTGCGTCCGGTTTTGTTCTGTTATTTCAAGACCATTGAATTGATTTTCGCGCTTTTCGTTGCGTCCGGAAAATCTCTTCGCAGGGAATCAGTCCAGAAGCAGCCGCCTCTATGCTCCATTCCCGCCTCCCCCTTCTTTTACAGCTTCTGCTATACAGCACTCCTCAGAGCCTTGATTGCCTTTGTCAGGCGATCTCCAAAGTCCTTGTCGGCAGAACGGAAGTGGCTGATGCTCTTCTCGATGATCTCTTCGCGACTTACCCGCGAGAGGCTCCCCGCGATGTTTCCCACCAGCCTTTTCTTCTCTTCCTCGCTCATCAGGCGGTAGAGGTCACCCGCTTGCACGAAGTCATTGTCATCCTTGTGTTGTTCCCAGGCAAATGAACCAGTTGTTCCATGGAGTTCAAGGTGCGTATACATGGCCTCATTCGTCTGAGCAGGACCGCCGAAGCTGTTCGGCTCGTAGTTCTTGGCGCGGCCAGCGTTGCCGTCCGATCGCATATACCCATCTCGTCCGTAGTTGTTGGATTCCGCTGCTTTCGGCCTGTTGACGGGCAGCTGGGTATGGTTGATGCCAAGGCGATAGCGGTGCGCGTCTCCATAGGCGAAAAGGCGCCCCTGAAGCATCTTGTCAGGTGAGGGCCCGATTCCAGGAACGAAGTTGGCCGGGTCGAAGGCAGCCTGCTCGATTTCAGCGAAGTAGTTCTCAGGGTTTCTGTTGAGCACCAGCTTTCCAATCTCAAGAAGCGGGATATCCTTCTGAGACCATACCTTGGTCAGGTCAAATGGATTGAATCGGTACTTCTGAGCATCAGCAACGGGCATGATCTGAACCTTCACCGTCCACGAGGGGAACTCCTTGCGTTCGATGGCGTGCAGGAGATCGAGATGGCAGTAGTCGGGGTTCTCCCCCGCGATCCTGGCAGCTTCCTGGGCAGTCAGGCACTTGATACCCTGGTCGCACTTGAGGTGGTACTTGACCCAGACCCCTTCGTCTTTGGCGTTCATCCATTGGAAAGTGTGCGAACCAAAGCCGTCCATGTTGCGATAGCTTGCGGGGATGCCGCGATCGCCGAAGAGCCACACGAACTGGTGAGTTGTCTCAGGGGAAAGGGAGAAGAAGTCCCACACGTTGTCGGGTTCCTGGACGTTTGTATAGGGATCACGCTTCTGTGAGTGGATGAAGTCAGGGAACTTCAACGGGTCACGCAGGAAGAAAATGGGCGTGTTGTTGCCGACAAGATCGTAGTTGCCGTCCTCGGTGTAGAACTTGATGGCGAATCCTCTCGGATCGCGTACAGTGTCCGCGGAACCCTTCTCGCCTGCCACTGTCGAGAAGCGCAGGAGGACTTCTGTACGCTTTCCGATCTTCCCAAGGAACCTGGCCCTGGTGTAGCGGCTGACGTCCCTGGTCACCTCGAAGGTGCCAAAGGCGCCTGATCCTTTCGCGTGCACCACCCGTTCTGGAATCCTCTCACGTTCGAACCGCGCCAGTTTCTCGATAAGGTGATGGTCTTGAATCAGGACTGGTCCGCTGGGACCCGCTGTCTGCGAGTGCTGGTTGTCAGCGACGGGCGCGCCAGATTCGGTTGTCAGGATTTTTCGGTCGGTCATGACGTGTTCCTCCTCGTCAGAAATTGAAGGTTCGACATCGATTCCTCAGCACAGGGCGGGAACGAGGCGGTTCGCCGTTTCCCGAACGTTCTAATTATTCGGAACGATTACTATTTATAGACGAGAAAAAATCAAATGTCAAGCCTTCTTCGCGCATTTCGGGCACAAGCCGTAGAACTCGATCTCATGCCTGCTCACCTTGAACCCGAGGGCCTTGTCAGGCCAGGCGTTGAGGCTCTCGTCGAGCGGGGCATCAAGGTCAAGGATTGAATCGCACCTTTTGCAGATGAAGTGATAGTGGGGCTTCATGTTGGCATCGAGGTGATCAAAAGTGCTTCCGAAGGCAATCCTGCTGATGAGTCCCTGCTGGATGAGAATGCCGATATTTCTATAGACTGTTCCCATGCTGAGGTCGGGGAATTCCGATCGCAGCTTGCCATAAAGCCAGTTTGCAGTTGGGTGGGTTTCCGTCGACTGCAGGAATTCGAGTATCCTTTCTCGCTGCCTGCTGCGTCGATACGGGGTCTGCTTTCTTGGCATTTTTCGAGAGTCTTTCATAATTGAAAACCGGAACCACTCCAATCATAACAGCAGCGGGAGAGCGGGTGCAACACGCCGCCAACCGCGTCGCAACGCACGGCTTCAACACCGTCAGCTCAGACGCGAATGGCAAAGCCCAGTTCGCGGGCTACGCCTTGACCGGCTTCTTGAGCCGTTGCAGCCTCTTGAGGTGTGCCAGCCGCCGCTCGTAGAAACGCCGCAGGTCGGCGACTACCGTGGGATCTCTGCCACTGTTCCGTCGTGCAAAGAGCTTCGTCACGTAGCGGATGTTCGCCAG
>JBEKXR010000177.1:0-7517 GCA_049511935.1 Spirochaetia bacterium
TTCGCGCCCGCTTCCCCGCGGTGTTCATCGCCGTGCCATGGGATGAGGAGGAACAGGGCGGGTGCCTCGCTTCGGGTAGGGGCTTCGTGCATATCAGTGCCTCAGGAGACCTCGAACCCTGCCCGTTCGCGCCGTACTCCGACACGAATGTCCTGGAGGTACCGCTGAGGGAGGCGCTGCGCTCACGGTTTCTGGGGCTGATGCGGGAGAATCACTCGATGTTCGCGGAAACCGAGGGCGGGTGCGCGTTGTGGAAGAACCGGGACGCGGTGGAGTCCCTCCTTCGGCGCAAGATCGGCTGAAAAGATCCGCGCAGGGCACGCTGAGGAGAAACGGGCAGGGCGGCGCGGGAGGGCGAATCGCCCCTCGCGCCGTGCCCACCCCAGGAGGTCCTACTTCCTCGCTCTTCTCGCGTCGATATCGTTCGGGTACATCAGCGCGTCATGACCCCGCTCTCCCGTGCGGATGCGGACCACGTCCTCCACGGGGTAGACGAAGATGATTCCGTCGCCCTCCCGCCCGGTGCGTGCGGCCTTCATGATCGCGTCGATTGTTTTCTCCACGTTGTGCTCGCTGAGGATGATATTCAGCTGGATCTTCGGCAGGAGGTCCATCCTGTAGGTGGCGCCGCGCCATGACTGGTCAACGCCTCCCTGTCTCCCGTGGCCCCGGATCTCGAATATGTTCATGCCCACGATGCCGATGTCCCGAAGAGCGTCCTTTACTGCTTCCAGCGAGTCCTCCCGGATGATCGCCTCTATTTTCTTGGTCACCGATAGGATCCTTTCTTTGCCCACATGGAATAAAGCAATAATCGTGCCAGCCCGAAATCAGCAGAATTCCGCCGTTTTCGCGTGTTTCGTGCCTCGGGGCGATGAGGGCAGGCTACATTTCTGTAGCTTGAAACGATCCTTTCTACAATCCTGTCCGCATGTACAGCCCGCGGCGGCGCCGGTATGATTTCCGCGCAAATGAAGACGGTCCCTGTATTCTGCGGCAAAGACTGCGGCGGCAACGCCTGTCCTCTCCTCGTGGAAATCGAAGGGGGGCGCGCGATGAAGATGCTGCACAATCCGGCCGGGGGCCGCCACATCAAGGCCTGCCGTCGAGGCTTCGGCCTGGTTCGGGCACACTACGCGCCCGACCGGCTCTCCAGGCCCCTGATACGGATCGGTCCGCGCGGCTCGACCTCGTTCCGCGAGGCCACGTGGGACGAGGCGCTCGACATGATCGCGACGAGACTCTGCGATATCCGGGCGAGGCATGGGCCTGCGTCAGTTCTCTCTCTGGCGAGCGCCGGTTCGACAGGCGCTCTCCATAACACCGACACTTTGACCAGACGATTTCTGAACGTCACCGGTGGATGCACGACGCTCGCGGGCAGTTACAGCAACGGGGCAGCACGGGCCGTGCTGCCTTTCCTTTTCGGGCCCCAATGGAAAATCTCGGGGTTCGACGCGGCAACGACCCGATCCGCCGAGATGATCATCCTCTGGGGTGCAAACCTGCTTGACACCCGGCTCGGCTCGGAGCTGCCCCAGAGACTGCGGGAGGCGAAGAGGCGGGGTGCCGCGATCGTCGTCATAGATCCGCGGCGGACCTCGACGGTCGCGCACGCTTCGACCTGGTGGATGCCCTGCCGACCGGGAACCGATGCCGCCCTCATGATCGCGACGCTTTACGTGCTGCTCGACGAGGGTCTCGTTGACCGCGCCTCCGTCGATTCCCGCGCGGTGGGCTTCGAGAGACTGGAACGCTACGTCCTCGGAAAGGATGGCGGTCCGGCGCATACTCCCGCCTGGGCCGAGGAGGTATGCGGGGTGCCGGCAGCGGAGATCCGGCGCTTCGCACGCGCCTACGCTGCTGCCCGCCCGGCCATGCTCATCCCGGGATTTTCGATCCAGCGGGTGCACGCGGGTGAGGAGACGTACCGACTCACAGTGGCGCTCCAGCTTGCAACCGGCAATTTCGGCATTCGCGGAGGATCGACGGGCTCGATGAACAACTGTCTTCCCGCGCCGCGTGTGGGCACGTTGGACCCGCTCGCGCCTCCTGGGCAGCTTCACGTGCCGGTCCTCCATTGGCCGGACGCGATTCTCCGCGGGACGAGCGGCGGCTACCCGGCCGATATCCACGCCGTCTATGTCGCGGGCGGGAACTACGTCAACCAGGGGGCCGATGTTCACAAAAGCATTGCCGCCTTCGAGTCCCTCGATTTCGCGGTCTGCCACGACATGTTCTTCACGCCGACGGCGCGCCACTGCGACGTCGTGCTCCCCGCCGCCTCGCCCCTGGAAAAGGAAGACATTGGGATTCCCTGGCTCGGCAACTACCTCCTCTACAAGCCTGCGGTGCTTCCGCCCGGCCCTTCCGCGCGCCCTGATTGGGATATCTTCTGCGATCTCGCCGACCGAATGGGATTCGGCCGCGCGTTCTCGGGTGAACGCACCGCTTCACAATGGATCGACGCTTTCCTGGCGTCATCCGAAGTCCCTGACATCGCGGAGCTCAAGAGAACGGGTGTCTATCTGGCGCCCGACCAGGAGCGCGTGGGGCTGGCGGACTTTGCCTCCGATCCCGCCGGCCACCCGCTGGGCACGCCTTCGGGCAAGGTGGAGCTGGCAAGCGAGCGATACGAGCGTGAGACGGGTTTCCCCGCTATTCCCCCCTGGCGCGGCCAGGGGGGTGATGAGCGCTACTCGCTGAGCCTCCTCACGCCGAAGCGCGCCGAGAGGACACATTCCCAGAACGGCGATCGGTCGAGCACTCTCGGCCCTGCGGACCACGAGCTGCTGATGCATCCTGCCGACGCCGCGCGGCGCGGCATCGATCCGGGCGGAGGGGCGAGACTCTTCAATGAGCGCGGGGTGGTCCATGTCCGCGTTCGAGTCTCTGACGACATCATGCCCGGGGTGGTTTCCCTGCACGAGGGAATCTGGTTCGAGCTCGACGCGAGAGGGGAGGACAGGGCCGGATCGGCAAATATCCTCACGGGCACGAGTGGAACCGGATCTGAAAGCTCGTGCATCATGCACGCCATCGCCGTCGAGGTGGCACGCAGCTGACAGGCCGGGGGAGTCGCGACGTGGACGAGCATCTCCGGACCATGTACAGCCCGTGTCGCCGCAGGTATGCTTTCGCGCCATGAGACACGCGGTAATTCTTGCCGGAGGCTCGGGGACCCGGCTGTGGCCCATGAGCAGGAGCCGGGAGCCCAAACAGCTCCTTCCCCTCATCAGGGGAAAGAGCCTGCTCGACCTCGCATTTCAGAGGCTGGACGGGCTGGTGCCCCCGGAACGCCGATGGGTCTGCGCCGCCGAGGCGCACCGCGCTGCGGTCCGCGCCGCCCTGCCGGGCATGTCGGCGGACCGGTACCTGGGAGAGCCTGTCGGCCGGGATACCCTCGTCGCGCTGGCCTTCGCCTCTGCCGTCATCGCCCGCGTGGACAGGGAGGCGACAATCTTCGTGCTCACGGCGGACCATCTCATCGAGCCGCAGGACACCTTCCGCGAGGTGGTGAGCCGCGGGTTCGATGCCGCCGAGTCCGGGCCAGGCGTGCTGGTGACATTTGGCATCGCACCGACGCGCGCGGCAACCGGCTTCGGCTACCTTCGACTGGGAGAGCGGTTCCTCGGGAAAGCGCGCACTGTCGAGGAGTTCAGGGAGAAGCCGGATGCGGCCGCCGCGGAACGCTGGGTGGCGGAGGGTCCCGAACGGTACCTCTGGAACAGCGGGATGTTTGTCTGGAAGGCGGAGTCGTTCCTGGACTGCGTGAAGCGATATGAGCCGGAGACGTTCGACGGCGTACGCAGGATCGCGGATGCGTGGGGTGCGCCCGGGTTCGAAGGAACGATCAGCCGCGTGTACCCGGGGCTGAAGAAAATCAGCGTGGATTTCGCTGTCATGGAGAGAGCCTCGCGGGACCCGGCGGTCAAGGTCGCGGCACTGCCCATGGCTCTTTCGTGGAAGGACATTGGCTCCTGGCCCGCCTTTGCGGAAACTTGTCCGATGGACGATGAGGGCAACAGCTCCGCGGCGGAAAAGCGCCTCCTTCTCGACACAAAGGGGACACTCGTGGTCTCAAGCGATCCCGGGCACCTCATCGCGGCGTTCGCGTGCGAGGACCTGGTGATCGTGCATACCCCGAGTGTGACGCTCGTCTGTCCCCGGGACAAGGCTGATGATCTGAAGAGGCTCTACGCGCGCGCCTCGGAGATGTTCGGCCCGGAATACGTGTAGGGGTTCAGGCAGAGGCCGGAACGCCTGCCTTGAAGAGCACCGCGCGTGAGGCCCGCGCAGCGATGGAGTAGGGCACGCCGGCGGGCACGATCGCGCAGCCGCCCCGTGAGAGCAGGAGCGTGCGCCCCGCGGCGACAACCGCCGCCCCCCCTTCGGTCACGATGAGCGTGTCGGTGCTGTGCTCCCGGCCTCCGGAATACGGGACCCCCGGGGAGACCTCGATCCGTTCCAGCGCGAACTCCTCCGCCTGCGTCTCGTATTCCCGGCTGGTCTCGGACGTCGCCCTGCCTTCGAGGAGCGGCGGCGGACTGTCCCGGAATGACAGGGTACCCAGCAGCTCCGGCACATCGATGTGCTTCGGCGTGAGCCCGCCGCGCAGAACGTTGTCGGAGTTCGCCATCAGCTCCACGTCCGCCCCCTCGAGATAGGCATGCAGGGTTCCCGCGGGCTGGTACGTCCCCTGCCCCGGCCGCAGGTGAATGAGGTTGAGAAGGTAGATCGAGAGTATCCCCCGGTCGCGGTGCCCGGCCGGCAGTGGAAATGTCCGCGCCGCCCTCAGGGCCCAGAAGCCGGGATCGTCCTTTCCCAGTCGGCCGGCTGATTCCTCCGCTTCGAGCCGGGAGACGAGGGGGTCCAGGATTCCGTCCACCTCGTGCTGCGGCATGGTCATGACCATGCGGTACAGGTCCCGCAGGAGGGCAGTCCGGGCCTCGGGATCCGGTCCTGATGCGCCGAGCTTCTCCGGGAACCCGGCGAAGATGGTCGAGAGCTCCTTCTGCGATGCAAGGACCTCGAATATGTCCTCCAGGGGTCTGAACCCGTGCAGCATCCAGAAGTCTGTGAGCACGACGTGGACCTCGGGCTTGTGATTCTCATCGCGGTACGTGCGGTTCGTGGCATCGATGGGGATCCCGGCCGCATTCTCCCTGGCGAATCCTTCCTCGGCCTGGGCTCGTGAAGGATGGGCCTGGATCGAGGCCATGTCCCGCACGTCGAGCACCTTGAAAAGGTAGGGAAGGCGTCCCGCGAAACGCAGGGCGACTCCTGGGCCGAGCGTGAGCCACGGGTCGGCTGCGATCAGCCGGTCCAGGGTCATGCGCGTTCCGTCGATCTCGACCTGCGCAGGTCCCCGGGGATGCGCGCCCATCCACAGTTCTGCGCACGGCAGGCGCCCGCCATTGTCCATTCCGACAAGACCAGGGATGAACTCGTACCCACCCCACGCGTAATGCTGGATCGCGCCGAACAGGGGGAGCGCACGCGGGGCGGCCCGGTAGCTCGCGATAGCAATCCGGTCCGCCGCGTCCCGGGCCATGCGACGCAGGATCCCGTCCTCGCCGGTCCCCAGGCGCGCCATGGCGTCCGCCCGCTCGGCGCTGTGGGCGTTCGTGTAGAACCGCATCTCGGGAGCGTTCCCCGACGGCCGCAAGTGCGCCACGTCGTTGGAGGAGAAGCGGACGCGCACGCCGTCCAGCCAGTTGATCCGCTCAACCTCCGGGAAGCCATCTTCCGGGAGAAAATACCTGCTGATTCCCGCGCGGATTCCCCCGATCTCCTCCACCCGTGCATCGGAAGATTCCAGGATGCGCTCCGTCCCGTCCGCGTGTCGGACACTGAGCCCGGTGGGCGTGAAAGCTGCCTCGACGATGGAGGAATCCGAGGGGGTGAGCCAGCGCATGATCTCACGCGCCGCGTCCATGGGAAAATCGCGAAGCACCGTGGACCTGCCGAACCTCTTCGGCAGCGAATCCCGGCCCAACGGGGATGTCAGGGCGCAGAGGATCGGCAGAAGGGCGTCCCTCGTGGGCAGCGGGGAAAGAGAACCGCCGCCCGGCACGGCCACGGGCGAGGCGGTGAGGAATCCGCCGTTTCCCTCCCAGCCAGCCTCCCGCAGGGCGGCGATGACGTGGGGGGAGCCGATCCGGGTTTTCACGAGCTCGATGCCGTGGGCACTGCAGAACTCGTCCACCGCGTCGTTGCAGCTGATGGGAACCGCGACGTGCCGGATGCCGAGAAACCTCGCCGCCAGAAGGCCGAGGAGATCTCCCGGAATGAAGCGTACTCGGCCGGCGTCCACCGCCAGGACGAGGGGACGGTCACTGTCTCCGTCCGTGGAGACGACGGCGGCCAGCGACGCTCCGCCGTTCGCATCGACGAGCGCCTGGAGGGACTGGAGCATCGATTCGTTCACCGCCTCGGTGTCCACGGGGACGAAGGTCTCGCTCCGACCCGCTCGGACCACCCGGGCGCCGAGATCCTGGAGCGTTCGGGCGAGCAGCTCCCGGCCGACGGCGGAGTGCTCCCATACCAGCACCTGCTTTCCGGACAACGCCCCGGGGGGGAACGCGGTGACATACCGACGGATGTACTCTTCCCCTGCTTCGGGATCCGGCTCGGGGATGTCCACCCTGCTCTCCGGCCTGAGCATCCCGCGCTCGTTGAAGATGCTCTGCTCGAAGGGCCTCTCGTACTCGGCACGGCGAGCGTCGGCGACTGCGGCGAGGATGGGCTGCTCATCGGCCTTCATCACCTCGCCGGAAGGCCGGGTGAACTTCAAGCCGTTCCTGTCGAAGGGAATGTGGCTGCCCGTCACCATGATCGAGGGCGCCGAATGCCGCATCGCGTGCAGCACGAGGGCTGGCGTGGGGATCTTCCCGAGATTGGAGAGGACGAGCCCCTCGTCCATCACCGCGCGGCATACGGCATGCAGGATGTCGCCGCGAAAACCCTCCTCGGGGACAATCGCCGATGTGCTCGGCCGCAGGTCTCCCGCGGCAAAAACGGTTCCCCCCTTCTCGATCTCGCCGCCCTTCAAGAGCCAGGCGAGGAAACCGCGCACGTTGACGTACGCTTCGAGATTCGTGATGTCCTTCACGAGGCCGCGGAGGCCGCTCGTGCCGAAGGCGAGCTCAGCGGGCTCGTACGCGAGGGACTTTCGGAGCAAGGTGACGACCGGCCTCTTTTTTTTCACGACAGTTCGAGTGTACCTGAATTGCGTCCCGGAATCCACGCTGCGCTACACCGTCCGCGGACGGACTGGTATATTTCCTCCATGGGTTCGACTCTCCGCGTGGGCACCTGCAGCTGGAAATATCCCTCATGGAAAGGCCTTGTCTACTCAAAGGCGGCCGGCATCGACTACCTTTCCGAGTATGCGGCCCGCTACGACACGGTGGAGGTCGACCAGTGGTTCTGGGCGCCGCCGGAACCCGCAACCGCTGCCCAGTATGCCTCGGTGACGCCCGAGAGCTTCCGCTTCACCGTCAAGCTTCCCCACA
>JBEKXR010000178.1:0-7442 GCA_049511935.1 Spirochaetia bacterium
AGCGCGCGTGATGCATCGACCTCGGGGAAGACCTCCCCGTGCTCGAAGTCAAGTGGTCCGTCCTGCGCGATGCTCTGCTCGCCGCGCGCGAACTTCTCCCAGAGGCTCACCACGAGCCCCCGGCGGTACGCGGCGCTGCCTCGCGCATCGTCGATGGGCTGGAACTCGCCCCGGAGCAGATCCGACACCACCTCTCGCGCCTCTTCGAGACGCTTCCCCTCCAGGGCTCCTTCCGCTGACCGGGCCCTGCGAGGCGTGAGGGCCACCCCGCCGTAGGCAAGCCGGGCGCAGCGCACAACCCCATCCGCATCGAGGTCGACGCGGAGGGCGGCCGCGACGATGCTGATGTCCAGCTCCCGGCGCTTGGAGACCTTGAGGAAATCCACCCGGCGCGTGAGTCCCTGCGGCATCGCCAGCCGGGGCAGAACGATCTCCTTGATGACCTCGCCCGGTTCGAGGGCTGTCTGACGGTAGCCGAGAAAAAATGCCCCAATGTCGACAGTGCGTTCCCCCTTCAGCGAGGCAAGGACGAGCGAGGCATCGAGCGTGAGCAGGACAGGAGCGCTGTCGCCGATCGGCGAGGCCGTGGCGAGGTTCCCGCCCATCGTCGCCCTGTTACGGATGCCGCGCGATGCGAACACGCGCAGCATCTTTGCCAGGGACGGGTACTCGGGGGCAACGGTGTCCTCGATGTCTGTCAGGTTGGCGGCCCCGCCGATGCGCCATGCATCAGGCGTCCGCGTGATCCCGGTGAGCGCGGCGACGCCTTCCGTGGAAACGAGGACCGGGAAGGCGGCGAATTTCTTGGTGACGTCCACGCCGATTTCAGTGGCCCCCGCCACGAGGCGCGCGCCGGGAATTCCGGCCAGTGCCGCCAGCACGCCCTCGAGGGATGTCGGCCTCAGGAAGCGCCCGCCCTCGGCGGTGTAGTCCAGCTCGGGGAGCGGACCACGCGGTGCACCGAGACGCTCGGCGAACGGATCGGGCGTCCGCCGGCTCGAATCCCGCTCGGCGAGCGCATCCAGCGCCGCATCGCGGATGGGCCGGTATCCCGTGCATCGACAGAGGTTGCCGCTGAGCTGATCGCTCAGGTCACGGGTGCGGCGGCAGTCGCGGCGGTAGTAGGCCTCGAAGAGAGACATCACGAAACCCGGCGTGCAATACCCGCACTGCGAGCCGTACTGCTTCACCATCTGATCCTGCACCGGGTGCAGCGATTCCCCCGCCGCCAGGCCTTCGACGGTGACGATCTCCCGGCCGGCGAACATGGGCAGCAGCGCGATGCAGCTGTTGATCGCCCTGTAGGTCGTCCCTCCATCGGCGCCGCTTTCGACAAGGGCGACCGTGCAGGCGCCGCAGTCCCCCTCCGCACAGCCCTGCTTGCTCCCGGTGTAGCCGTGAGTGCGCAGGTACTCCAGCAGGGTGGTGGTGGGAGCCAGCCCCTGGATCCATACGGAACGCCCATTGATCGTCATCGGAAAACCCGCGATGGACGTGGAGCGGGAGCCGGAAATGGGGGCCTTCCTTTTTTTCGGGGGCATAGGCGATTGAATTTTATCCTTCCCGCATGCGGGAAGGCAAGTGCAAGGGCAGGGCCCACAGTGGGGCCTGGTCCGGGGGCTCCTTGAGGAATCAGAGAATATGATATATACCAAGTGCCTCAGCGGGAAATAATTATGAGAGGAACGACTCGATGACAGGCAAAAAAAGCAAGGGACGGATCATGATCATCCAGCTCCCCCAGGACTTCAAGGCGCTGAAGGGCCTGGCATCCGACGTGCGACTGCGGATCCTGGACATATTGCGGAAGGGCGAGAGGAACGTCAACGAGATCAAGGACGAGATGGGACTCCCCCAATCGACGATCGCCACGAATATCATGCTCCTCGAAGAAGCGCGGCTCATCGAGACGAAAAACATGAAGGCGGCGAAGGGAACGCAGAAGATCTGCTCGGCGCTGTATGATGAGTTCATCATCCAGTTCGCGGAGCCGAGCGAGGCCAAGGACGCGATCGAGGTGGAGATGCCGATCGGCCTGTTCATCGAGTACAACGTCTCGCCCCCCTGCGGCATGTGCTCGACGGAGAAGATCATCGGGTTCCTCGACACACCGGCTTCGTTCCTCGAGCCCGAGCGCGTGAAGGCCGGACTCCTCTGGTTCGAGAAGGGACACGTGGTCTACCAGTTTCCCAACAACGCCCTGTACCAGGAGAAGCCGGTCCGCAAGCTCGAAGTGACCGCCGAGCTGTCCTCCGAAACACCCGGGACCAATCCCATGTGGCGATCCGACATCACGCTGTGGGTGAACGGGGTCGAGATCGGCACGTGGATCTCCCCGGGGGATTTCGGCGACAAGCGCGGCACCTACACTCCCGAGTGGTGGAAGCTCGAAGGCTCACAGTACGGGCTCAACAAGGTGTGGAGCGTCACCGACGCCGGGTGCTCCATCGACGGTGTGCTGGTCTCGGGGGTGACACTCTCGGACTTGAAGCTCTCCGAGCACCACTCAGTGAAAGTGAAGATCGGCATCAAGGAAGATGCCAAGAACGTCGGCGGCGTGAACATTTTCGGCCGGGGGTTCGGCAACTACGACCAGGATATCGTGCTGAGGATGTACTTGTAGCCTGGACTCAGGGTCGGCTTCCCCCTTCAGGCGGATCACGTTCCAGGGGAACGAGGAAGCCACGATGACGACGTGCCGTCAAGCCGGGATGACTCGATCCGTTGCCCGCCTTTGATCGGTAAAACGCCTCTTGGAGACCCGCCCTATCTGCCGCAAGGTAGAGGACACCGTTCGGAGCGCATGTGTTCTGCGGCCTCTGCCCTTTGTTCGGGCGAAATGAAGCTAGCATTTCAGAATATCATGTCTTATGATTCATTTCAGCCGTTAGGAAGCTCTTGACAACGCTAAGCCCAAGATTTATCATGATAAATATCATATTTTCTAATGGATTACGGCAAGAAGAAGGAGCTATTCCTGCATAAGGCACGCACCTTCTATGCCATGAATGACCAAAGAGTACATGGCTGGCAAAGGACCCGCGGAGTGGCTGAGTCATTAAGAGGAGGAAACCGGAGATGATAAAAGGAATAGATCATGTTGGAATTGTCGTAAGCGATCTCAATAGGTCGATCGATTTCTACAAGAACGTGTTGGGTCTTGAAGTGGGGGAAAAATGGGAGTTCGAATCTGGCGCTACCCTTGGCCCCAGCATGCGACTCCCGCGCAAAGTAGTATTCATCAAGGTGGATAGTTCGCGTTTTGAACTGCTCGATCACGCCGAGAACATGAAGGTCAAGCCAGAAGGCTTGACCAGCGCTACCGTTGGAATCAATCACATTGCTTTCGCTGTCGAGGAGATCCATGGCTATGTTTCTGCCCTTCAGAAAAAGGGGATACGTTTGAGCACCGGTCCTGTCGATATCAAAAATCTTACAGTCGCCTTCTTCGAAGACCCTGACGGCAACATGCTCGAACTAAGCGAAGCGAGGAAGCCATCATCAAACTCTAAGAAAGATTAATTTATAGGAAGCTCGATTCCCCGGGAAGCATTCGGGAATCGCGTCAGAACCGGCGGGTAGGCTGAAGTGAGTCCGCCCACAGGCGAGCTACCGCTGACCGAGCGCGTCGTCGCGGACGCTATTGGCGAGTGCGCAGGCAGGCGCGGCAGGGGAGAGGAAACCACTGCACGCGGGCACGCGGAACGACTCAGAGATATGGCACTTGGAGAAGCTCGAGGAGCAGTTCACTAAGGTGGGACGGCTGGGAAGCCGCGCTCGCGCATAGAAAAGTGAGGAGGACTGTGCCATGAGACTTGCAGCAAAGGTCGCCATTGTGACCGGCGGAGCCAAAGGGATCGGGGAGGCCTACTCCACGGGTCTCGCCGAGGAGGGGGCGAGCGTTATCATCGCGGATATCGAGGAGGAGGCCGGGAAGTCAGTCGAACAGTGCATCAGGAAAGCGGGAAACGCTGCCCGGTTCGTTCGTGCCGATGTCAGCCGCAGGAGTGACGCGGACGCGATGGTCGCCGAGGCCGTCGTGACTTTCGGAAGAGTCGACATCCTCGTCAACAACGCCGGGATCCTCTTCACCGCGCCCGTAGATGAAACGACCGAGGAGATGTGGGACAAGCTCCTGGCCGTGAATGTCAAGGGACTGTTCTTCTGCGCCCAGGCGGCGGCGCGCGAGATGAAGAAGCAGAAAAGCGGGAAGATCATCAACATCTCCTCGATCGCGGCCATCGGAGGACAGGCGGGCCTCTGCGCCTACAGCTCGACGAAGGCGGCCGTCCTGCCCATCACGCGCGTCTTTGCCCTCGAACTTGCAGAAAGCAACATCCAGGTGAACGCCATCCTTCCCGGTACCACCGATACGGGAATGGCAAAGGCCGCCATGGCGGATCCCGAGTGGACGCGCCAGATCACCGCGGGCATACCCATGAAGCGCTTAGGTCGCACACGGGACCTGCTCGGGGCGGTTCTCTACTTCGCCTCCTCGGATTCGGACTACTGCACCGGGCAGACCCTGATCGTCGATGGCGGATATTCCATGATCTAGGAGGAGGCCGCATGAGTTCCCGCGCTGGACCGGCCTGCGAGCCGCGCGCCATGCGGGCATACGTCTACGCTGCTCCCGGAAAGCTGCGCGTCGCCGAGACGGCCCGTCCTGTTGCTGGCCTTCGCGGCGCTCTCATGCAGGTGTCCGTCTCCTCGATCTGCGGCACGGACATCAGGACCCACCGGTTCGGAAACGCGAGCCTCAGGCCGCCTCGGATCATCGGTCACGAAGCCTGCGGAACCCTCGTGGAGGTGGGCGCTGAGGTGAAAGGCTTCCACGAAGGAGACAGGGTCCTCGTGGTTCCGGCCATTGGGTGCGGCGCCTGCCCGAGCTGCCGAAGGGGCTGGACGAACATGTGCTCAGATCTGCGTACCATCGGGTTCGAGTACGACGGCACCTTTGCCGACTACGTGGAGATTCCCGAGCGCGCCTTTGACATGGGAAACGTGCTCAGACTGGAGAAGGGCATCAGCGACGCGGAGGCCGCCCTCACGGAACCGACGGCCTGTTGCCTGAACGGCCAGAGTTTCCTGCGGATCGAGCCCGAGGACGTTGTGTTCGTTTTCGGCGCCGGTTTCATCGGGTGCATCCACGCGGAGCTGGCGCTGCAGCGGAGGGCCGCGCGCGTCATCCTCTCCGACGTCTCCACGCGCAGGCTCCGGCAGGTCTCGAAGCTGCTCTCCTCCGATGTGGAGCTGCTGAACTCCAGTGAGACCGATGCGGCGCAGTTCATCAAGGAAACGACCAGCGGGCTCGGAGCGGACGTGATCATCACGGCGTGCGCGGCGGGAGAGACCCACGCGGCAGCCATGGAGATCTCGGCGCGACGCGCCCGGATCAGCCTTTTCGGCGGCCTTCCGGAGAAGTCCACAGGGTTTCTCGATAGCAACGCGATCCACTACAAGGAGCTCGCCGTGTACGGTTCTCACGCGTCGACGGCCGCCGAGAACCGGCGCATCCTGGAAATTATTGCGACGCGGCAGCTCGACATCGCCAAGTACGCTTCCCGTACGTATCCCCTGGAAAGCATCGATTCGGCTTTCGAGGACCTGAAAAACGAGGACGTCCTGAAGGTCCTCGTCGTGCCCTGAGGCGACCCTAGAGACAAGGATGGCAAGGGGCGTCGAATCCAGGGCTAGACGAAAGGCGGCCCGCAAGGAGGATGTCCATGAGGGAAAAGGCATACATCATGGCGATTGACCAGGGGACCACCGGCACCCGTGTGATTCTTTTCAACCGGACCGGCGGAATCCACTCGATGGCTTACAAGGAGATCGGGCAGATCTACCCCAATCCCGGTTGGGTGGAGCATGACCCTCATGAGATCTGGGAGTCCGTGCGTTTCTGCATGGCCCAGGCGCTCAAGAAGGGCAGGGCTTCGGCCCGCGACGTCGCCGCCATCGGCATCACTAACCAGAGGGAGAGCACGATCCTCTGGGACCGAGCGGACGGCCGGCCCCTGGCCAACTCGATCTGCTGGCAGTGCCGGAGGACCGCCCCGCTGTGTGACGAGATCAAGGCCGCGGAACACGAGCCGGCGATACGGGAAAAGACGGGCCTTGTCGTCGACGCGTATTTTTCCGCTACCAAGATCAGGTGGATCATGGACAACGTGGAGGGGGTGCGCGGTCTCATCGACCAGGGCAGGGTCTGCATGGGCAACATCGATTCTTGGATCATATGGAACCTCACCGGCGGCGCGAGCCACGTGACGGATTTTTCGAACGCCTCGAGGACCCTGCTCTTCAACATCCGCACCTTCCGATGGGACCAGGACATCTTGGGATGGCTAGGGATCCCGGAGTCGATCCTCCCCACGCCGCTACCATCGAGCGGCGTCCTGGGAACAACGTCGCCGGAGGCGTTCTTCGGCGAGAAGGTGCCCATCGCCGGCGATGCGGGGGACCAGCAGGCAGCGACGTTCGGACAGGCATGCTTCCACCCCGGCATGGCGAAGAACACTTACGGGACCGCGCTTGCCCTGATGATGAACATCGGCACGTGCTTCCAGGTCTCGAAAAACGGTCTCACAACTGACCTGGCCTGGAAGGTCGGGGACACGGTGGAATACGCGTTCGAGGGCGTCAACTTCATCGGCGGCGCGGCCATCGAATGGCTTAAGAGCGGGCTCCGCGTGATCAAGGATGCCTCGGAATGCAGCGCCCTGGCTTCCAAGGTTCCCGACACGGGGGACGTCTACCTCGTTCCGGCTTTCACCGGCCTCTGCGCTCCTTATTGGGACATGTATGCTCGCGGAATCATCGTGGGAATCACCCGGGGAACGGGGGTCGAGCACATTGCGCGGGCAGCCCTCGAGTCCATCGCCTACCAGACCAAAGACTGCCTCCTCGCCATGGAGGCTGACTCGAAGATGCCGGCCACGTCGCTGCGCGTGGACGGCGGGGCCACGAAGAGCGACTTCCTCATGCAGTTTCAGGCTGACATTCTCGGGATAGCCGTGCAGCGGCCGGTGATCACGGAGATGGCCTCTCTTGGAGCCTGCTACCTGGCCGGACTCGGCGTAGGGTTCTGGTCCGGCAGGGAAGAGCTGGAGAAGCAGTGGAAGGTCGAGAAGACATACGAGCCGCGGATGGCCAGCGGCCGGCGAGACGAGCTGTACGGAAAATGGAAGAAGGCGGTGGAACGGACCTTCGGCTGGGCGAAGTGATGATGGCAGGGGCTTTCCCGGCACCGCGCCCCGGGGAAGCCCGAGGAAGCCCGAGGCCACGGAGGAGCATTATCACATGTACCCGGAAGAGAAAATGTATTGCAGGCGGGACATGCCGGAAATTAGGGCTGGAATGGCCCTTTTTCACAGCGCAGCCGCGCGCAGACGCAATCACGGAGGAAAAAAGCATGAGCAGCAAGGTGTATGTCGAAGACG
>JBEKXR010000179.1:0-7442 GCA_049511935.1 Spirochaetia bacterium
GAGCCGAGCTGAACGCCGCCAGGGTTGACGCTCGTCCTCCCGATCCAGAATCGCGGATTCGGAAGGGTACGCCTATCGCACACGCGCCTTCGATAAAGGTCACAGCGCAAATAGCTCTCAGTACATTCCAATTGACACAAAACACTTCAAGTGTGATGCTTAGTTTTGCTGCGCCATCTTGGCTTCCAGCGCCTTCAAGCGCTACCCCAAGGCCGTGGAGTGCTTGCGGGAGGACACGCACCTTCGAGCATCTCCTTCGCGAGGTTCTTCATACTCTCGGGCATCACCGTTTCCCTTTCGGGGAAGCCGGTCCATTGTCGACACGAGCCTGGCCCGGCACCTGCGCCGGGGGTCTGCTGGCCATGATGTCAGCGATACTCGCCCCACGTGGCCCAGGGATGGGGCGGGTGTTTTGCGAATCGGGGCGGGACGCTGAAGGCGCTACTCCGCAATGTGCAAAGTAATTCTTAGCCCGTGATTGTACTCTTCTGCAATGTCCAGGGCCGCCTGATAATTCACCGCGCGTTCTGGCGGAAGATAGAACAACGGCAAGAGTGATGCGGGGATCAACGCCAGACCAACCCAGGAGAAGAGAGCCCCGGCTCCTCCGCCTCCCGTGCCCAAACCAAAGTTGAAGTGATACTCATTCGCGCCAGGATTCGGCCATAGGTACGCAGCGGTGACGACCAAAGTAACGCCCGCTGCCGCCATGCCGCCCATGGTCCAGTAGACGGTAGAACGCTGACGCGCGTACAGATCAAAGCGATGCACCAATTCGGGATGATTCGCCAGCTTATAGAAGTCTCGCTCAGGGATTGCATCGAAGCCTCTAAAAGAGAACCAAGTCGGGTAGTTCTGTCCGACGACCGGGGCCGGAGAGGGTCCTCCGACCACCGAACCTGCGAATGCCTCCTGAAGCTGAATACTCATCTTCTGAGCGTTGTACTGCCGCAGTGGGTCATCCAGGGCGTTCAACCGCAGGAGCGAAAATGCCGTCCAGACCAGAACAAGAATGCAACGAGCCGTTTTCATTCAAGCGCCTCCAGGACGTTCATCACAACATAGGTTCTGCACCAACATCAACACGCTGGCCTCTGGCGCGTGGTCACTCACCACCCCCATGGCCTTCCCCCGTTCATGCATCATACCACAACCGGACGAGGTGCGCGCCGAGGCGTGAGGGGAAGCAAAACGCACCCAGTTTCTTGAATGGTCGCAGGGCTGGCCCGTGCGTGGTACCATGACGTATTTTCAACATGTCAACAGAAAGGAGAGTTCGGTGGAGCTCAAGTTTACGGTCCAGATAAAGATCCAGAAGCCCGTGAACGATGTGTTCGATGCGGTGTACAATCCTCGAAAATTCAGCGAGTACTTCACCAGCGGCGGATCCGCGGGGCCCCTGGACGAGGGAAAAGCTGTGCTCTGGACTTTCGGTGACGTCGCCAGCCAGACAATAAAAGTGCCGGTGAAGGTTCAGAAGACCGTGCAGAACAGGTTGATCAGGTTCGCATGGGAGGCCAGCGAAGGCGTGTACGACCCCAAAGTCGGTTCGGTGCCTCGTCCGGCTGGGTATGACAACATCGTGGAAATGAGCTTCGAGGCCCTCAATGAAAACGAGACGCTCGTGAAGATCACCGAAAGCGGCTGGCGGTTCACCGAAGGCGGTCTGCAGGGGTCCTATCAGAACTGCCAGGGCTGGATGCACATGAGTTGCAGCTTGAAGGCATACCTCCAATACGGCATCGATCTGCGAAAGGGATCCTTCTAGCTAAAAGCTCCCTCCGGGCCGTATTGACCTGATAGCGCGTGCCCTATGCCTGCCGGCCGCGGCCGCCTTTCTTCGATGCACCCGGAGCGCGCTTTGTTGCCGGGGTCTTTTTCGTCAGGGTCTTTCTCTCCACAGGCGCCTGCGGAGCCTTCTTACCGGAGTCTTTGGCCACGCGCGTCAGATCGACAACGGAGTCCTCAGTCCCGAAGTCATTCGGCAGGTATGCGTCGGCTTCCCAGTCGTTGTGCCAGCGTCCTTGATTGTCACAATAGCGGAAGCGGTACGATTTCCCTGCATCCAGGACCAGCGTGGCAACCCATGTGCCATCCGATTCCTGGCTGAGTGGAACGCCCTTGACCTGCCAGTCGTTGAAATCTCCGCAGAGATAGAGCTCTACGACTTCATCCAGCGGCGGCATTCTGAAGGTGACTTCTACCTTCCGATCCGCGAGAGGTTTTTTCTGGAGCATATGCTCCTCCTTCCCCGTGCTTCTCTTGAACATCGTGCGCCAACCAGCCGGTCAATACAAGGGGATGCCGGCCGTACTTTTCCTTGACACCTCGTTCGGCGGCAGTCTATAACTTGACCAACTTTCTCATTTCCAAGAGACAAGGAGGAATCCCATGAAAAAGCTCGTGCTCCTGGCCAGTATTCTACTTTCTGCAGTGGCGCTCGTCGCGTCTGCCGCGGACAACGGCCCGGTCCTCATCGGCCTGCAGGGCCCGATCACCGGTGCGTGGGCCTACGAAGGCCAGATGGCCAAGCAGGCAACCGAGATCGCCGCGGCCCTCATCAACCAGAAGGGCGGCATCCTCGGCGGAAGGCAGATCCAGATCGTCGTGGAAGATGATGCGGGACAGCCTCAGACAGGAGCGCTGGCCGCCACCAAGCTCAGCGGCAACAAGGCCGTGGTGGCCGCGGTTTCCTCCTACGGCTCCTCCATCACCGAGCCGGCCTCGAACATCTATGAGAAGAAAAAGATGGTGAGCATCGCGTACGGTGCCACTGCCGTCCGGCTCACGGAGCGCGGATTGAAGTATTTCTTCCGCACCTGCGGGCGCGACGACTCCCAGGGCAAGTTCTTCGCGGATTTCGTGCCGCAGAAGTTCGGCGCCCGGCGCATCGCCATCATGCACGACAACACGGCGTTCGGAAAAGGGCTGGCCGAGAACGCGCGTGACGCCCTGAAGCCGATGCTGGATTCGGGCAAGGTCCAGATCGTGTACTACGACGCGATCACTCCCGGGGAGAAGGACTTCCGCGTGCCCCTGACAAAGATGCGGGAAACCCAGCCCGAGCTCTGGTACTACACCGGCTACTACGCCGAAGCGGCGCTCCTCGTGACCCAGGCACGCGAGATCGGGATCACCTGCACGTTCGTGGGGGGAAACGCCGCGATCAATGACGAGTTCGTGAAGATCGCCGGCGTCGCGGTTGCCAAGGGCTGCTACATGACCAACGAGCCCCTGCCCGCTGATCTTCCCACCCCGGAAGCGGCGGAATTCCTGAAGGCCTACAAGGCCAAATTCGGCGACATCCCTTCCAGCCCGTGGCCGGTCTATGCGGCCGACGCGGTGAACATCATCGCCTACTCGATCGACAAGACAGGTTCGTTTGACGGGACGGTCCTTGCGGACTTCCTCAGGAACAAGGTGAACGGCGTGCCCGGCATCACGGGAAAGATCGGGTTCACCGACAAGGGCGACCGGGAAGGGGTGCCCATGTTCCTGTACGTCGTCGACGATCAGGGGAACATCGTCCTCAGCAAGTAGTCCTGGGATGCGGGTCGTTCTCGAGCAGTTGATCAACGGGCTGACGATTGGCTCGTTCTACGGGCTGATCGCGCTCGGATACTCGATGGTGTACGGGGTCCTGAAGCTGATCAATTTCGCGCACGGAGATTTCTTTGCGCTGGGCTCGTACATCGGCTACACGCTGCTCGTCTTCGCTTCCGCTTTCGTCACGACCCGCGTGGGTCTCTGGGGCGGCCTGGTGGTCACCGTGGCCGTGGCCGCCCTTTGCCTTGCTGTCGTTGGGGTGCTGGTTGAACGCGTTGCCTACCGGCCCATTTATCCCGCCGGGCGGCTTCCCGCTGTCGTCTCAGCGCTCGGCGCCTCCATCATCCTGCAGAACCTCATCATGATCATCTGGGGTCCCCGCTACCAGGCCTATCCTGCGGCGCTCATCCCGAATTTCAAGGTCCAGCTGGGCGGCCTGACGCTCACGGCGCTTCAGATTCTCATCCTCGGCATCTCGCTTGTGCTCATGGTAGTTCTCTATTTCGTGATCCAGAGGACGACATGGGGAGCGGCGGTCCGCGCCACCGCCCTCGACAGGGATACTGCCTCCCTGATGGGCATCAATTTCAACCGAGTCATCAGGTTCATTTTCACCCTGGGACCCGCGCTGGGCGCGCTCACCGGCGTCATGGTCGGGATGTACTACCGGCAGATCAGCTTCACAATGGGGTGGAACTATGGCTTGAAGGCCTTCACCGCCACGATTCTCGGCGGAATCGGGAATATCCCGGGCGCCATGTTCGGCGGGCTTATCCTTGGCGTGCTGGAAATGTTTGGAAGCGCGTACATTTCCACCCCGTGGAAGGATGTGTTCGTGTTCCTGATCCTCATCATCGTGCTCATCCTCCGCCCGAACGGCCTTTTCGGCGAGAAGATTGCGGAAAAGGTCTGACGATGACCGCCCGGTTCCTCCCGACGCTCCGCCGGCTGGCCCTGCCGCTCGCGCTTCTGATTTTTGCCGGCTTCCCTTTTTTCGCGAATGACTACCTGCTGGACGTGGCGTTCTTCTTCGGAATCTACTCGCTCCTCGGCCTCAGCCTGAACATCGTCCTGGGTGAGGTCGGTCTCTATGACCTGGGGCATGCGGGGTTCTACGCGATCGGGGCCTACGCGACGGCGATTCTCAATACCCGGTTCGGCATTCCGGTCCTGCTTCTCCTGCCCGTGAGTGCGATCGCCGCAGGTGTGTTCGCCTTCCTCGTGACCTCGCCGATCATCCACCTGCGGGGGGACTATCTCTGCATCGTGACGATCGGCATGGGGGAGATCGTCCGGCTTGCACTGATCAACAACCCGCTGGGTCTCACCGGCGGCCCCAACGGGGTGTACGGCATCGATACGCCGACCCTGGGATTTTTCGCAATCGACTCATCGCTTGCCTACTACATCCTCGTCTGGGTCGTGGTAGGAGCCTCAATCATTGCCCTCCGCCGCCTCCAGCGATCGCGCATCGGCCGGGCGTGGAACTGCATCCGGGAGGACGAGGTCGCCGCGCAGGCAACAGGCATTAACGTGCGGTCTCACAAGCTGCTCGCGTTCGTCCTCGGCGCTGCACTCGCCGGAGTTGCGGGAAACCTCTACGCCACCAAGCTCCTCGTCGTGTCACCCGAGAGCTTCACGTTCTGGGAATCATGCCTGATGTTCAGCATCGTGCTCATCGGGGGGATGGGATCCGTGCCCGGCGTCATCATCGGCGCGGCCGCGATCAGCCTTTTCCCCGAAGTCTTCCGGTCGTTCGCGAATTACCGCATGGTCATCTTCGGCGTGGCGATGATCCTGATGATGATGTTCCGGCCCGGCGGGCTGTGGCCCCGCAGGCGCGGCGGCACGGAGGCGCGCGACCTGCTCCAGCGGTTGTGGAGGCGCAATGCCTGAGACCGGCCGGGAGACGGTCCTCGAGACACGTGAGCTCACGAAGAGATTCGGAGGGCTCACCGCCGTGGAATCGCTCGACCTTCGCGTGCATCGCGGGGAGATCTCCAGCCTCATCGGCCCGAACGGCGCCGGAAAGACCACCGTGTTCAACGTGGTGACGGGCATCTACACTCCGGAGCGCGGGACCGTGGAGTTCCAGGGCGGCGACATCACCGGTAAAAAGCCGCACCAGATCGTGGAAAAGGGGATCGCCCGCACGTTCCAGAACATCCGTCTCTTTCCAAACCTCACGTGCATGGAAAACGTCATGGCCGGTTTGCACTGCCGCACCACGTCGGGGCTCGCGGCGGCCCTCTTCCGAACAGGCCGCCAGACGGAAGAGGAACGCAGGATCGTCGAAGCGGCGGAGGACAGGTTGAAGCAGGTCGGACTCTGGGAGACCCGGTTCGAGCTCGCCCGAAACGTTGCCTATGGCCGCCAGCGAATGCTGGAGATCGCCCGGGCGCTGGCAACCTCCCCGAGGCTTCTCGTGCTGGACGAGCCCAGCAGCGGCCTGAATCCCCGGGAGACCGAGGACCTCATGGCATTCATCCGGCGGATCATACGAGACGAGCATCTCACGGTTCTGCTGATCGAGCACGACATGAACGTGGTGATGGGTATCTCGGACTGGGTCACGGTCATGGACGGAGGAAGGAAAATTGCCGAGGGGCCGCCACGGCAGATCTACCACGATCCCCTTGTCATCGAGGCCTACCTCGGCAGTCGAAAATGAGCACGGCACGGCTTCTGACAATCGAAAACCTTCACATCCGCTATGGCGCGCTCGAGGCCCTCAAGGGGGTAAGCCTCTCTCTCGATCAGGGCGAGATCGTCACAGTGCTCGGCGCAAATGGGGCAGGCAAGAGCACTCTCCTCAGGGCGGTTTCCTGCCTGCTTCCGGCCTCCGAGGGGGAAATCCACTACCTCGGACTGCCCCTGAAGCGGGTTGCCCCGTACGACGTGGTGCAGCGGGGAATCTCGCATGCCCCGGAGGGGCGCAAGGTCTTCTCTACGCTCACTGTGCATGAGAACCTGACCCTGGGTGCCTTCACCCGCCGCCGCAAGAAGCCGGAAGTTGCCGAGGCGCGGGAGCGCGTCTTCGGGCTTTTCCCGGTCCTCAAGGACCGCCGGCAGCAGCTCGCCGGCACCCTGTCAGGAGGTGAGCAGCAGATGCTCGCGATCGGCCGGGCGCTCATGAGCGCTCCCCGTGTCCTGCTGCTCGACGAGCCGTCCCTGGGCCTCGCGCCCATTCTCGTCGATCTGATCTTCGAGATCATCGAGGAGATCAACCGACAGGGTGTCTCGATTCTTCTCGTGGAACAGAATGCACGCCAGGCGCTGGCGCTGGCGCGCCGGGGATACGTGCTGGAAACAGGCCGTGTCTCGGCGGCGGGATCGTCCACCGAGCTTCTCTCCGATACGCGCATCCAGGAGGCGTATCTGGGGGGCTCCGCCCTCGGAAGCCTTGGCAGTCCCGGTGCTTGACTCCCGTTCGAGGCGAAAATAGCCTCTGGGCAAGGGGGGATCACTTCATGAGCAAACCGCTTCAAAAGGGGCTCATCGCTCTCGGGTCCTACCTTGCCATCTTCGCAGTGATCTTCCTTGCCATTTTCTGGATCGTGCGAATCCCCTTCCCGAAGACGCGGGGGATCCAGTCCGCAAGCGGGCTTCAGGCAGAGGTGGAAATCCTGAGGGACAGGTACGGTGTGCCCCACATCCGTGCGAGCACAATGCACGACCTGTACTTCGCGCAGGGGTACGTGACCGCCCAGGACAGGTTCTGGCAGATGGACTTCTGGAGAAGGATCGGGGCCGGGAGGTTGTCCGAGATCTTCGGCAAATCGACGCTCGGCACCGACATGTACCTTCGCACGGTGGGATTCCGGCGCATCGCGGAACAGGAATACAGTGAGCTGGACCCAGAGACGAAGAGCGTGTTCGATGCCTACGCCAAGGGG
>JBEKXR010000180.1:0-7408 GCA_049511935.1 Spirochaetia bacterium
CACGAGGCTGTAGTACATCTGGGCGGTGGCGTACTTTTCCAGCCCCATGCGTTCCTGCAGGGCGACGGCAACCGCCGCCTGCCAGGAAAGGTGGTTGCTCAGCCCTATATAGCGTGACTTTCCCTGGCGCACCACGTCGTCGAGGGTCCGCAGGGTTTCCTCCAGCGGCGTGTTGCTGTCCCACCCGTGCACCTGGTAGAGGTCGACGTGGTCGGTCTGGAGGCGCTTCAGGCTCGACTCGATCCCCCGCATGATGTTCACGCGCGTCGCGCCGCTCCTGTTGAAGTTCTCGCTCATGGGCAGGCGCACCTTGGTGGCCAGGACGATCTCGTCCCGCACGCCCTTGAGGGCATTGCCGAGGAGGGTCTCGCTCTCACCGAGGCTGTACACGTCCGCGGTGTCGATGAAGTTGATGCCGCGGTCGAGGGCCAGCTTCACCATTTTTGTCGTGGCCTCCTGGCCGAGGTTTCCCATGTTCATGCGGCCGCCGAACTGCATCGTGCCCAGCGCAACCTCGCTGACGATGACCCCCGTATTCCCCAGCCGTCGGTATTTCATTCTCAGATCTCCTCTCCTTTGCGACTATATGTCTCCCTCCTGTTCTTGACTACTTCGGTGCGGGAATACTACTGTGGGGCGCACCGGAGGAAATCATGAGCTGGTTGAAGGACGTGTTCGGCGTTCAGAAGCCGATCATCGCGATGTGTCACCTGGAACCCCTGCCCGGCGATCCAGGCTACAAGCACGAGAAGGGCGTGGAATGGATCGTCGAATGCGCGCGGAAGAACCTCAACGCCCTGCAGGACGGCGGTGTGGATGCGGTCATGTTCTCGAACGAGCAGAGCCTGCCGTACCTGACGAAGGTGGAGCCCATCACGTACGTGACCATGGCCCGCATCATCGGGGAGCTCCGCCGCGAGGTGAAGGTCCCCTTCGGCGTGAACGTCCTCTGGGATCCCACGGCGTCGATCGACCTTGCCGTGGCCGTCGGCGGGCTCTTCGTCCGTGAAATTTTCAGCGGAGTGTACGCGAGCGATTTCGGCCTCTGGAACACCAGCACGGGTGAGGTGATCCGGCACCAGCACCACGTGCACGGGGAGAAGGTGAAGCTGATGTTCAACATCGTTCCCGAAGCCGCCGCCTACCTGGGCAGCCGAACGCCCGCGGACATCGCCCGCTCCACCGTGTTCAACCATCGGCCTGACGCACTCTGCGTCTCAGGCCTCGTGGCCGGGGTCGCGACCAACACGGACACCCTGAAGCAGGTGAAAGAGACCGTCCCCGAGACACCCGTGTTCGCGAACACCGGCGTGCGCCTGGAGAACATCGCGCAGCAGCTCGCCGTGGCGGACGGCGCCGTGGTCGGCACCACGTTCAAGAAGGACGGCTACATCTGGAACGACGTGGACGTGTCGCGCGTGAAAGAGTTCATGAAAAAGGTGAAGGAAATCCGCGGGGGGCGCTGAAAAGCATGGATGCGCGCTGGCGCCGGCTCGGGGATCTTCTGGTGAACTGGTCCGTGGAAGTGAAGCCGGGAGAGAAAGTCATGATCGCCATGGGGGAGGTGGAATCGTATCCCCTCGTCCGCGGCGTCTATGAAGCGGCGATCAGGGCCGGCGCCTACCCCCAGGTGCAGTTCCTGAGCGAAGGCCTGCGGCACCAGCTCCTGAAGCACGGGACCGCCGAGCAGCTCTCCTGGGTCCCCGAGATCGAAGCATACGGCATGGAGTGGGCCGACGTGTACATCGGCCTGCGGGGCGCCTCCAATCTCCACGAGCACGACGACATCTCCGCGGACAGGCTCTCGCTCAACCAGAAGGCCATGGGGAAGATTTCCACGATGCGGTGGGAAAAGACCCGCTGGTGCCTCGTGCGTGTTCCCAACGCATCCTTCGCCCAGCAGGCGGAGTGCGACGAGGAGACCATCACGGAGATGTTCTTCAACGCCTCGCTCCTGGACTGGAAGGCCGAGGCGGAAAAATGGCGCCGCTGGGCGCGGCAGCTGAGCGAGGGAAGCCGGGTGCGGGTCACCGGCAGAGACACCGACCTGCGGTTCTCCGTGGCCGGACGGACCTGGCAGGCCGCGGACGGCAGGATCAACATGCCCGACGGGGAGATCATGACCGCGCCGGTGGAGGACAGTGTGGACGGGGAAATCTACTTCGAGTTCCCCGGCGTGCTGAGCGGGCGCCTGGTGCATGACATCAGGCTGCGCTTCGAGAAGGGACGGCTTGTTGATGCCGCTTCCTCCACGAACCAGGACTTCCTGAAGCGCGTCCTTGCCACGGACGCAGGTGCGAGCGTGGTCGGGGAGTTCGCCCTTGGGACGAACATGGCGGTGGACCGGTTTTGCAAGGATATCCTCATCGACGAAAAGATCGGCGGGACCATGCACGTGGCGATGGGCAGATCCTACCCCGAATGCGGCGGGAAGAACAATTCCGCAATCCACTGGGACATCGTGAAGGACATCCGCCGGGACGGGACGGTGTTCGTCGACGACCGGCCCGTGCTGCGGAACGGAGAGTTCCTGCTGGCATGAGCGGCCGCTGCCTCCTGGGCATCGACATCGGCACGTTCTCCTCCAAGGGCGTGCTGGTGCGGGAAGACGGGGAGGTGGCGGCGGAGAGCATGGTCGAGCATTCCCTCGACATCCCGTCCCCCGGGCGCGCCGAGCACGATCCTGAAAAAATCTGGTGGCATGATTTTCTGGTCATCTGCGCGGATCTTCTGAAACTCTCCGGGGTGAAGCCCGGCGCGATCGAAGCGGTCGGCGTGAGCACGATCTCCCCGGCGGTCGTCGCCGTGGATGACTCAGGCCGGTCACTGAGGCCGGCGATCCTGTACGGGATCGACACCCGGGCAACGGAGGAGATCGCCGACCTGGAGCGCGCCACCGGGGCACGCCTCTCTTCCCAGTCGGCCTCGCCCAAGGTGATGTGGATCCGGCGGCACGAGCCCGAGGTGTGGGCGCGCACCCGCTGGATCCTCAATGGAAGCGGATACCTGAACCTTCGACTCACGGGGTCCCGCACCATCGACGTCTATGACGCGTCGATCTTCTCTCCCTTCTTCGATACCGGCACGGGGACATGGTCGAAGGACATCGCGGCGCTCGTGGCGCCGGTGGAGATGATGCCGGCGCCTACCTGGACGAGCGCACTGATGGGGCGGGTGACTCGCGAAGCCGCCCGGGAAACGGGGCTCGGGTCGGGCACACCGGTTATTACCGGAACAGCGGATGCGGCGGCGGAGGCCGTGGGTGCGGGGCTGGCCGGGCCCGGCGACATGATGGTGATGTACGGCAGCAGCACCTTCTTCATTCTCAGGACGGAAGGCCTCATGGCGCCCCGGGGTTTCTGGGCATCGCGGTTCCTCGAGAGGGATACGTTCGTCGTTGCGGGCGGAACAGCGACCGCGGGCAGCCTGACCCGCTGGTTCCGCGACAATTTCGGAGGCGAGGAGCGTGCCGCCGAGCGCGGCGGGGGCGCCAACGCGTATGCGGCACTTTCCAGGTTGACCGCTTCCTCGCCGCCCGGTTCGCGCGGCGTGGTCGTCCTGCCATACTTCTCGGGGGAGCGCACGCCGCTGAACGATCCGGACGCGCGAGGAATGATCTTCGGTCTCACCCTTGGCCACACCCGGGCCGACGTCTACCGGGCGGTGCTCGAAGCGATCGGCTTCAGCATCCGGCACAACATCGAGGCGTTGAAGGCCGAGGGATGCCGGGCATCCCGCATCCTCGCCGTCGGCGGGGGCACCAGGAACGCCGCGTGGATGAGGATCGTGAGCGACATTGCGGGGATCGAGCAGGTCGTGCCCGCCCGGCAGATCGGGGCGAGCTACGGTGATGCATTCCTGGCCGGCATCGGGATTGGCATGTTCAGCGGAACATCGGAGGCACGGCGGTGGGTGCGCCCGGGTGATACGGTGCGGCCGGATCCGTCGAACCGTCCGGTGTACGATGCAGCCTACGGCCTGTACCGGGAGCTCTATGAGCGCACGGCAGAGCTCATGAGAAGGTCCGGCGCCCTGGCCCGCACGTGAGACACATGTGCCTGCTACGCACCCAACGCGCCGACGAGCTCGGCATGGATGCGGCCGTTGGACGCGGCGACCCTGCCCGAGCCTAGATCGAACGCGCCGCCCGACAGGGAGGAGACCGTCCCGCCGGCCTCGGTGACGATGAGAGCCCCGGCGGCCATGTCCCACGGCTTCAGGTCCCACTCCCAGTACCCGTCGAAGGCCCCTTCGGCGACCAGGCAGAACCCGAGGCTCGCGCAGCCGAAGGCGCGAAGCTCCTGAGACCCCACGTAGAGCCGGTCCATCTCGGAGAAGAGCCGGGCCCGGTTGTCGCGGTCATAGGGCCAGCCCGTGGCGATGAGGGAATTCTTCAAGGACAGGGCCCCTGACACGCCGATGGGCTTCCCATTCTTCCTCGCCCCTGCCCCGTGCACGGCGGTGTAAATATCGCCGCTCAGGGGATTGAGCACGACCCCTGCGGCCGCCGCGCCGTCGATCCAGCAGCCGATCGACACGGCGAAGAATGGAACGCCGTGGACGAAGTTCAGCGTCCCGTCCACCGGGTCCACGTAGAATGCCGCTCCCGACTCGTGGGAGCCCCCGCTCTCCTCGGCCACCATCGACGCATCGGGAAACGCGCGCCGGAGGATCGAAAGGATTTCCCTCTCCGCTTCCAGGTCGGCGATGGACACCAGGTCTCCCTGGGCGGACTTCTTCCGCACCTCCAGGGTCTCCGAAAGGTAGTGACGCCGCACGACCGCCCCGGCCCTGCGCGCGGCGTGCAGCATCGCTTTCATGTAGCGCGCGCTCACAGTGCTCATGTCCTCTCCTGCACCCGTACCATCCACCGTTCGGGGGCGGCCAGCGGGGTGAAGCCCCCGTATCGACTGTACAACTCGTGCGCGTCGCGCGTGGCAGGCTGTATCCGCTTGAGCGCCCGGATGTCCGGGGAAGAGACGATGGTCTGCACAAGCCACTTGCCAAGGCCCTTGCCCTTGTGTGCATCCAGGATGAACACGTCGCACAGCCAGCCGAACGTCGCGCAGTCGGTGATGACCCGCGCGAATCCCACCTGCATGCCTGCGGGGTCATAGAGGCCGAAGCAGAGCGAGTTCTCGATGGACCGCCTCACGGTTTCCAGGGATCTGCGAAAGTGTACTCGGCCGTCGCGTGTTCTTTCATCCGCGGATTGTATAGCCTGCGGCAGGAACCATCGCAAGATGGCGCAGGGGCGTGCTTCTGCGAGGCGGAGTGAATCCCTCCTTTACAGGTCCGGGCTCGGCCGGGTACAATCCTCCGCATGGAGTCGACGGCGCTCCCTGGGCTCTCCCTCCGGCCCGAGCTGAAGGTCCTCAGGGCGGCAGCTTGCTCGATTGCGATCGGGCTGGGTCTCTGGTTTGCCAGCAGGTACAGCTACCTCCTGTTCCACAGCCTCGCGGAGATCTTCAGCATCGCCGTCGCCTGCGCCGTGTTCATGATCTCCTGGAGCTCACGGGGCTACCTCGAGGCGAAACCTTTCGTGCTGCTCGGCATCGGCTACCTGTGCGTCGCGATCCTCGACGTTTTTCACCTGCTCTCCTACCAGGGCATGGGCGTGCTCAGGAACAGCCAGGACGATGCGACGAGGCTGTGAGTCGCCGCCCGGGCCCTGCAGGCGGCAACGACACTCGCATTCGCGCTCCTCGCGAGGCGGCGGGCCGTCTCTCCGGCGCTCGCATTCACCCTCATCGGCGGCGCCACAGTCCTGGCCCTTCTCTCGGTGTTCTGGTGGGACAACTTCCCCCTCTGCTTCGTCGAGGGAGCGGGGGTCACACCTTTCAAGAAGGCGAGCGAGTATGCCATTTCCGCGGTGCTTGCCGTCTCCATCTTCCTGGTGGCCCGAAACCCCGACACGATGAACCAGAGGGAGTGTCGGCTGCTCTGTTCCGCATTCGCGCTCACCATTGCGAGCGAGCTCGTCTTCACGCTCTACGTCAGCGCCTACGGATACCAGAACCTGATCGGGCACTACCTGAAGATCGGCGCGTTCTTCCTTGCCTACCAGGCGCTGTTCTCGGGGAAGATCCGGGGCCGCCTCGTGCTCATCGACGAGCTGGAACGGGCAAAGACGCGGCTCGAGGCGAACGAGATGGAGCTCCGGAAGGCCAACCTCTCCAAGGACAAATTCTTCTCCATTCTCGCGCACGACCTTCGCAATCCAATCGGCGGCTTGGTGTCCATCTCAGAGCTGCTCGTCCGGAGGTTCGACCAGCTTGAGCCGGCGAAGGTCCGGGAGCTGTGTCGTCTCCTCCACGACGGGGCGTCGCATGGTGGCGAGCTCCTGGAGTGCATCCTCCAGTGGGCCCGGGCGCAGACGGGCCGGCTGGAGGTCCACCCGTCCTGCATCCGTCTCTCCGAGCTGTGCGAGGGAATCGTGGAGCTGCAGAGCCCCGTGGCGGCGGACAAGGAGATCCGCATCGCGGCGCAGGTACCTCCCGACGCGGTGGCCTACGCGGACGAAAACATGGTCGCCACGGTCTTGAGAAACCTCGTGTCGAATGCGGTCAAGTTCACGCCGCGCGGCGGGGAGGTCGTGCTCACCGCCAGGGAAGAAGGCGACTGGCAGCTGCTCTCCGTTTCAGATACCGGCGTGGGTATGAGCCCGGAGGAGCTGAAGAAGCTCTTCCGGATCGACGTGCATTTCTCCTGCCCGGGCACAGAATCCGAGCGAGGCAATGGCATGGGGCTCATACTCTGCAAGGAACTCCTGGAGCTCAACAAGGGCGGCCTCTCCGTGGCGAGCGAGCCGATGAGGGGCAGCACCTTCTCGTTCCGGCTTCCGGCGTCAGAATTCGTGCTGCGCTGACAGTCACGTCACAAGAATCTTCAGTGCACCTTGACCCATCTTCGGCATATCTGAAAACGCTGCGCCCAGTCAGTATCTTTCCAGGGCAAGGTCGGGGAGCGGGAGCCCGATCCCTCGGACGCCGTTAAGGAAACTTTTGACAACCAAGGGGAATGCTGTATGCTCGTTCTAGTTTGCGTGTAACTGCATATGTCACCTCACAACTCCAAAGGGAGGCATTGTGAAAAGTCTATATGCCTTCCGGTCATTGTAGGTCACATCTTCTCCGAATAGACGCGCCGCCTCAGTCAGGAAGTGAACAGCCTGGTGGGGTCGTTCACCATGTTGCAACATCATTGATGATTCTCGACCAGTCAATCAATGCACTGTCGGTTGGATTGACTCGTTACTCTCATCCGTGAAACAGTCAACGGTCAGGCGAAATGACTGCTTCACGCGTGAGAGGCATACGATGAAGGCGAAAACTGCATTCTTTTACGGACCACACGACTTACGAATCGAGAAAGTCGAAGTGCCAGCACTGAAGGCAAACCAAGTGCT